>CAMPIF010000520.1 GCA_946886245.1 Ectopseudomonas composti
CGATGACCTTGGTTTCCAGGCTGTACTTGAGGTCGCGCGGGTCGAAGTAGTCGTACTCGATGGCATAGCCGGGACGCACGATGTGCGCGTGCTCCATGCCGCGAATGCTCTGGACGATCTGCAGCTGCACATCGAAGGGCAAGGAGGTCGAGATACCGTTGGGGTACAGCTCGTGCGTCGTCAGACCCTCGGGTTCGATGAAGACCTGATGACTCTCCTTGTCGGCGAAACGATGGATCTTGTCTTCGATCGAGGGGCAATAGCGCGGCCCGACGCCTTCGATCACCCCGGAGTACATCGGCGAGCGATCGAGGTTGGCCGCAATGATTTCGTGGGTCCGCGCATTGGTATGGGTGATCCAGCAACTGACCTGACGCGGGTGCTGCGCGGCTTCGCCAAGAAAGGACATCGGCGGGATGGGGGTGTCTCCGGGCTGCTCGGTCATTACCGAGAAATCCACGCTACGCCCGTCGATGCGCGGCGGCGTTCCGGTTTTCAGCCGACCGACTCGCAGGGGCAACTCGCGCAGACGCTTGGCCAGTGCGACCGAAGGCGGATCGCCGGCGCGTCCCCCCGAGTAATTCTGCAAGCCTATGTGGATAAGCCCGCCGAGAAAGGTGCCGGTGGTCAATACGACCGAATCGGCAAGAAAACGCAGTCCCATTTGCGTGACCACGCCTTTGACCTGGTCTGACTCGACGATCAGGTCATCCGCTGCCTGCTGAAATATCCACAGGTTTGCCTGGTTCTCCAACGTCTCGCGTACAGCGGCTTTGTACAGCACACGGTCAGCCTGCGCGCGGGTAGCGCGCACGGCGGGGCCCTTCCGGCTGTTGAGCACGCGGAACTGGATCCCGCTCTTGTCGGTAGCGGTCGCCATGGCACCACCGAGAGCGTCGATTTCCTTGACCAGATGGCTCTTGCCGATACCACCAATGGCGGGATTACAGCTCATCTGGCCGAGTGTCTCGACATTGTGGGTGAGCAGCAGGGTTTTCACACCGATTCGAGCGGCCGCCAAGGCTGCTTCGGTACCGGCATGGCCACCGCCTATGACGATGACGTCAAAACGGGAAGGGAAATCCACCACGCACCTCGTGCCTGTTCAGATGAGTTCTGGGAAACGCGCAAGTATAGGGGTTGCAGGTGCCTGAAAGAAGGGCTCTGGATAAAAAATGACCAATCGTACGGTCAGGTTCGAATCGATCGGTAGATATAGAAAAATAAAGAAAATGTCTTTAAAGCTTATTTTTATGTTTATAGATGGTGACCGGATTTCTGTGGATAGATCGCTGAAGGCCCCGTATCAACTCGATTACAAGCGATAGAAAGCCTGTGCTGAAGCTGAGTTTTGGCCGTGTGCTAACCGTTAATACCCTGTGTATGGAAATGCCAGTTATCCACAGAGCGAATCGATGCCAGGTTATCCATAGGTTTATAGACCGACCTTACGCTGGGTTTTCCACAAGGCTCAGGCAGACGCTGCGAGAGGAATTTGATACTCAAGCAGAGGATGCGAAGGGGTAGCTGTAGGCCAACGGAAGCGGGACAGGCGCGATGCAAAAGGCAAGCGCTAGCTCAGCTCTCGAGCGACTACCAGAGGGGGATGCCGCCTGCCGGCGGCACGTGATGTAGCGAGGCTACTTGCCGATGCAGAAGCTGGAGAAGATCCGACCGAGAAGATCGTCAGAACTGAAGGCGCCGGTGATCTCGCCCAGCGTTTGTTGGGCCTGGCGCAGGTCTTCGGCAAGCAGCTCGCCCGCACCGGCGAGGGTTAGCTGTGCATGGCCATGATCGAGGTGCTCGGCGGTCTTGTGCAATGCGTCCAGGTGGCGGCGGCGCGCGCTGAAGCCGCTTTCGGAGGTCTGGTCGTAGCCCATGCAGCGCTTGAGGTGATCACGTAGCAGCTCGAGCCCTTCACCGGAGCGGGCCGAGAGGCTGAGGGTGGTAAAGCCATCTGCGGCGACGCTCAGCTCAGCAGCTTCGCCAGTCAGATCTGCCTTGTTACGGATAAGGGTGGTCTTGGCATGATCCGGCTTGAACCAGAGAAACTCCGGCCTTTCGCCGTCGTCGTCCGCTGTGCTGGCGTCAACGACCAGCAACACCCGATCGGCGTCCTCGATGGCCTTGATCGCGCGCTCCACCCCGATGCGCTCTACCTGGTCGCTGGTGTCACGCAAGCCGGCGGTATCGATGATGTGCAAAGGCATCCCATCGATATGGATATGCTCGCGCAATACGTCGCGCGTGGTTCCAGCGATATCGGTGACGATGGCCGCTTCGCGTCCAGCCAAGGCGTTGAGCAGACTGGACTTGCCCGCGTTGGGGCGCCCGGCGATCACCACGTTCATGCCTTCACGCAGCAGCGCGCCCTGCCCGGCTTCATGGATGACCATTTGCAACTCACGTCGGACCGCCTGCAGCAAGGCGAGCACCCGGCCATCGGCGAGAAAGTCGATTTCTTCCTCGGGGAAATCGATAGCCGCCTCGACATAAATGCGCAGCTGGATGAGCTGTTCGGTCAGTGCATGCACCCGACGGGAAAAATCACCTTGTAGCGAGCGCACGGCGTTGCGTGCCGCCTGAGCCGAGCTCGCTTCGATCAGGTCGGCGATAGCCTCTGCCTGGGCCAGGTCCAGCTTGTCGTTGAGGAAGGCCCGCTCGCTGAATTCACCCGGGCGTGCCAGGCGAACGCCGAGTTCAACGCATCGCTGCAGTAGCATGTCCATGACCACGGGGCCGCCGTGCCCCTGCAGCTCCAGTACGTCTTCACCGGTAAACGAATGAGGGCCTGGAAAGAACAGCATCACCCCTTCATCGATCACCTCGCCGTCATCGGAGTGGAATGGCCCGTAATGCGCGTACCGCGGCATCGGTTCCCGTCCGCTGAGGGTGATTGCGACGGCCTTTGCTCGGGGCCCCGAAACACGCACCACGCCGATTCCACCTCGTCCGGGCGCGGTAGCGACTGCGGCAATGGTTTCGCGATCTTGGCTCATGCGGCTCTCTCCCAGGCGGATCGAAAAAGCAAAACGCCCCAATCAAGGGGCGTTCTGTATAGCTCGGCGGAATCAGCTCGCGGTCGCGGTGGTTCCGGCGATCTTGCGCGTAATGTACCACTGCTGTGCGATCGACAAGCAGTTGTTGACGACCCAGTACAGCACCAGACCAGCTGGGAACCAGAGGAAGAAGAAGGTGAATATGATGGGCAGCAGCTTCATCACTTTCGCCTGCATCGGGTCCGGCGGCGTCGGGTTCAACTGCTGCTGGATGAACATGGTCAAGCCCATGA
>CAMPIF010000521.1 GCA_946886245.1 Ectopseudomonas composti
GGCCCTTGGTCGGCTGGCCGTCGATCTTGACGATCAGGTCGCCGGGCTGGATGCCGGCTTTCGATGCCGGGGTATCGTCGATCGGCGAGACCACCTTGACGAAGCCATCCTCCATGCCGACCTCGATGCCCAGGCCGCCGAATTCACCGCTGGTGCTTTCCTGCAACTCGGCGAAGGCTTCCGGTTCGAGGTAAGCCGAGTGCGGGTCGAGATTGCTGAGCATGCCCTTGATGGCATTTTCCAGCAGGGTCTTGTCGCTCACCGGCTCGACATAGGCTGCCTTGATGCGGTCCATCACCTCGGCGAAGGTGCGCAGGTCATCCAGCGGCAGCGGGGCCTTGCCGCTCGCCGCCGCTGCCGGCGCGGGGGCAGGCTCGGCGGCGTGCAGGGCGGGAGCGCCGAGCAGCAGCCCGAGGGCCAGGGCCAGGCAGGTGGGGCGGAAGCGATGAGACATGAAGACAACTCCTAAATGGATGAGGCGCCACCAGGCTGCTGAAAAACTACCTGCGTTGGCAATACTGCGTTAAAAACGGCCTCAGAATGCTCATTTACAGCTCGTAAATTCCGCTTCTTCGGCCGTTTTTGCCTTGTCTTGCCGGCCTCGCTTACGTTTTTCAAAAACTTGGTTATCCCTGCGCGCGGCACCACTGTGCCGGATCACTCGGACGACCATTCTGGCGAATGGCGAAGTACAGTGCCGATGTTTCCTGGCCACCGCTGTTACCAACGGTGGCGATGGGATCGCCGGCCTTGACCACGTCCCCGGCATTCTTCAGCAGGTTCTGGTTGTGGCCATACAGGCTCAGGTAACCATTGCCATGGTCGAGAATGACCAACAGACCGGCGCCACGCAACCAGTCGGCGAATACCACGCGACCACCATGCACGGCACGTACCTGACTGCCGGAGGGCGCACCGATCAGCACGCCATCCCACTTAGTACGAGCGTCGCCGCCGCGAGGGGTTCCGTAGCGTGCTACCAATCGGCCATCGACCGGCCACGGCAACTTGCCGCGTGCGCTGGCGAAAGGCCCGCCGTAGACAGCGCCGGATGTCACCAACGGGCCGCTGGCCGGGCTCGGCTGCTGGCCGCCCGGCCGCGCCTGCTGTGCGGCCAGGGCGCGCTTGCGCGCCTCTTCAGCCTCGCGCGCCTGGCGGGCCAGGGTTTCTTCGATGGTCTTCAGTACGCGGCCCAGTTCGGCCTGTTCCTGCTGGCGTGCCTTGAGTCGCTGATCACGGCTGGCGAAGTCGCGGTTGAGCTTGGCCAGGGCCTGCTGGCGTTCCTTGCGCGCTTCGGCGAGCCGGGCGTGGCGTTCATCCAGGCCTGCCTTCTGCGCCTGTAGCTGGGCCTGGTGGCTGTTGATTTCCTGCTCGACGTTGGCCAGCTGGCGCAAGGTCTCGTTGAACGCGGCGAGCTGTTCGAGACGCGCCTGACTGAGGTAGTCGTAATAGGTGAGGGTGCGCGAGAATTTTTCCGGGTTCTGCTGGTTGAGCAGCAGCTTGACGTATTCCTGGCGGCCGCTCTGATAGGCGGCGCGGGCCTGGATGGCGATCAGCCGTTGCTGTTCAGTGCGCGCGCCCTGGAGTTTTTTTTTCTCCTGATCCAGGCGCTGGATTTCCTCCTCGCTGCCCTTGAGCTCGCGCTGCAGTTCCTTGACCTGGCCTTCCAGCTCGCCCATCTCGGTCTCGGTCTTCTTCAGCTGCTGCTGCACGCCGGATTTCTCCTGCTGCAGTTTCTCCAGCAGCTTCTTCAGCTCGGCGACGTCCTGGCGCGCCGCTTCCAGCTGGCGCTGGGTATCGGCGCGCTGATCGGCGATGGCCGGAGCGATCAGGCTGCTGAACAGAATCAAGGCAAGGATGCGAAGCATGGGCGAGGCGGTACCTGAGCGGGGTAGCGAATGGCGCTTAGTATGCCTCAAAAAGCGGCGGCAAGCTGTAAACCACAAGCGGCAAGAAGAGCGAAAATGGCGCGTAGCCCGGATGCAATCCGGAGGAAGATTCCCCGGATTGCATCCGGGCTGCGATGCTTGCGTTTTATTGCAGCTCGACGATGGTCTTGCCGGTCATCTCGGCCGGTTGTTCCATGCCCATCAGGTTGAGCAGGGTGGGCGCCACGTCGGCCAGCACGCCGCCTTCGCGGATGCGTGCCGGGCGTTTGCCGACGTAGATGAACGGCACCGGCTCGCAGGTGTGGGCGGTGTGCGCCTGGCCGGTGCACTCGTCTTCCATCTGCTCGACGTTGCCGTGGTCGGCGGTGATCAGCGCTTCGCCGCCGACCTTCTCCAGCGCGGCGGTGATGCGGCCGACGCAGCTGTCGAGGGTTTCCACGGCCTTGACGGCGGCCTCGAACACACCGGTGTGGCCGACCATGTCGCCGTTGGCGTAGTTGACGATGATCACGTCATAGCGCTGGTTTTCGATGGCATCGACGATCTTGTCGGTGACTTCCGGCGCGCTCATTTCCGGCTGCAGGTCGTAGGTGGCGACGTTCGGCGACGGAATCAGGATGCGCTCTTCGCCCTCGAACGGCTCTTCGCGGCCGCCGGAGAAGAAGAAGGTGACGTGGGCGTATTTCTCGGTCTCGGCGATACGCAGCTGAGTCTTGCCGTTCTTCGCCAGGTATTCGCCGAGCACGTTGGTCAGGGCTTCCGGGGCGAAGGCGCTGGGGGCCGGGATGCTCGCCGCGTACTGGGTGAGCATGACGAAGTTGACCTGCGGCGCGCGCTGGCGCTCGAACTCCTTGAAACCGGGCTCGACGAAGGCGCGGGTCAGCTCGCGGGCGCGGTCGGCGCGGAAGTTCATGAACACCACGGCGTCGCCGTCCTCGACCTGCACCGGCTCACCGATGGTGGTGGCCTTGACGAACTCGTCGCTCTCGCCGCGTTCGTAGGCGGCCTGCAGGCCTTCGGCTGAGTTGGCGGCGTTGAACTGGCCGGCGCCGTCGACGATCAGGTGATAGGCCTGCTCGACGCGGTCCCAGCGGTTGTCGCGGTCCATGGCGAAGTAGCGACCGGCGAGGCTGGCGATGCGGCCCTTGCCGAGGCGGGCGAAGGCTGCATCGAGCAGTTCGATGGCCGGCTGCGCGCTCTTGGGCGGCGTGTCGCGGGCATCGAGGAAGGCGAGCAGGTAGATCTACTCGGCGCCTGGGTGGGCAGCCAGGTCGGCCATGGCCTGATCGGCGGTCGAGAAGGTGACGACAGTGTTGCCGCTCCCCAGGTTTTCTTCGGCATAGGCGGCCTGGATGGTGCCACCCTGGACACCGACGCGAGCACCCGAGAGCGCA
>CAMPIF010000522.1 GCA_946886245.1 Ectopseudomonas composti
GACCTGCACGGCGGCAGCTGGCACCACGAACTGGATGAACACAACCAGCCGTCCTCCCGTATCTGGGCGGGTAAACCCGATCTGTATCACGCCTACCAGGCCTTGCTGCTGCCACCTCTGGCGCTGGCACCGAGCCTGGCCACGGCGCTTGCTGCCGATGTAACGGGGTGGTGACATTAATGCATCCTTTCGTTACCCGAGCCGCCAACGACCCTGATTAAACTCCCTCTCAGCACAAGCGCCACGACTTGCCCGATAACAACAAGAAAGGTATTCCGATGAACGTTATGACTCGCCTCGCTACCGCCGTTTCTCTTGCCTCCCTGTTCCCCTTCGCTGCGCTGGCCGCCGACGCCAAAGGTACGGTGGAAGTGGTGCATTGGTGGACCTCCGGTGGTGAGGCCGCCGCGGTGAAGGTCCTGCGGGAACTGGTCGAGAAAGAGGGTTTCACCTGGAAGGACGGCGCGGTGGCCGGTGGCGCCGGTTCTGCCGCCATGACCGTGTTGAAGACCCGCGTGGTGTCCGGCAACCCGCCGGGCGCGGCACAGATCAAGGGCCCCGACCTGCAGGAGTGGGGCGCGCTGGACCTGCTCGCGCCGCTGGACGAGGTGGCCCAGGCCAATGGCTGGGATGGCCTGCTGTCGAAGACCGTTGTCAGAACCATGCAGTACGACGGTCAGTACGTCGCGGTACCGGTGAACATCCACCGGGTCAACTGGCTGTGGATCAACCCGCAGGTGTTCGAGAAGGCCGGCATCGACCAGGCGCCGACCACCCTCGAAGAACTGTACGCCGCCGGCGACAAGCTCAAGGCCGCCGGTTTCATCCCGCTGGCCCACGGCGGCCAGCCCTGGCAGGACGGTACCCTGTTCGAGGGGCTGGTGCTGAGCGTCATGGGCGCCGAGGGCTATCACAAGGCGTTCGTCGAGATCGACGAGGCGACCCTGGTCAGCCCGCAGATGACCGAAGTCTTCACCGCGTTGAAGAAACTCTCCACCTACATGGATGACAACCGCGCTGGGCGTGACTGGAACCTGGCCACCGCCCAGGTGATCGACGGCAAGGCCGGCATGCAGATCATGGGCGACTGGGCCAAGAGCGAGTGGACGGCCGCCGGCAAGGTGGCGGGCAAGGACTACCAGTGCGTGCCGATGCCGGGCACGGCTGGCAGCTACACCTACAACATCGACTCCGTGGCCATGTTCAAGCTCAATAGCCCAGACGACATCGCCGCCCAGCATGCCCTGGCGCGGATCGCCCTGGAGCCCGAGTTCCAGTACGTGTTCAACCAGAACAAGGGCTCGATCCCGGTGCGCTCGGACCTGGACATGAGCCAGTTCGACAGCTGCGCGCAGGCCTCGATGCGGGATTTCCAGGAGGCCGACAAGAACGGCAAGCTGGAGCCGAGCATGGCCCACAGCATGGCCACCAACCTCGCCGTACAGGGCGCCATCTTCGACGTGGTGACCAACTTCATGAGCGAGAAGAACGCCGACCCGAGCAAGGCCGGCGCGCAGATCTACGCGGCGATCAAGGCCGCGCAGTAGCGCCAGCGGGCCGGTGTTGCCGGCCCAACTCCCGAGCACCGCTTCGCACGACGGGCCCCAGGCCCCGTCGGGGCGGTGCTCGGCCCTGATTCAACCTCGCCAACTGGTACCGCCCGATGAGTGTCACCCCGGTAATGACCAAGGCCTCGCCCCTCGACCTGCTGCAACGCTGGCTGCCCAAGTTGGTGCTGGCGCCAAGCATGCTGGTGGTGCTGGTCGGTTTCTACGGTTACATCCTCTGGACCCTGGTGCTGTCGTTCACCAACTCCAGCTTCATGCCCAGCTACAAGTGGGTCGGCCTGCAGCAGTACATGCGCCTGCTGGACAATGACCGCTGGTGGGTGGCGAGCCAGAACCTGCTGCTGTTCGGCGGCCTGTTCATCGGCATCAGCCTGGTTATAGGCGTCTTTCTCGCCGTGCTGCTGGATCAGCGCATCCGCCGCGAAGGCTTCATTCGCACCATCTTTCTCTATCCCATGGCGCTGTCGATGATCGTCACCGGCACCGCCTGGAAGTGGCTGCTCAATCCGGGGCTGGGCCTGGACAAACTGCTGCGCGACTGGGGCTGGGAAGGCTTTCGCCTCGACTGGCTGGTGGATCAGGACCGGGTCATCTACTGCCTGGTAATCGCGGCCGTGTGGCAGGCCTCGGGCTTCGTCATGGCACTGTTCCTGGCCGGGCTGCGCAGCGTCGATCAGTCGATCATTCGCGCCGCCCAGGTGGATGGGGCCGGGCTGCCGACCATCTACCTGCGCATCGTGCTGCCGAGCCTGCGTCCGGTGTTCTTCAGCGCGCTGATGATTCTCGCGCACATCGCCATCAAGAGCTTCGACCTGGTGGCGGCGATGACCGCAGGCGGCCCCGGTTATGCCTCCGACCTGCCGGCGATGTTCATGTACTCCTTCACCTTCAGCCGCGGCCAGATGGGCATCGGATCGGCCAGTGCGATGCTGATGCTCGGCGCGGTGCTGGCGATCCTGGTGCCCTACCTGTATTCCGAATTGCGAGGCAAACGCCATGACTAGTGTGAGCGTCGCGCAGCGACGATCTTCTGATGTCCTTCTCCCTCCGGGAGAAGGTGGCGCGAAGCGCCGGATGAGGGTATTCAGCTTCAGCCGTATAGCCATCCACGCCACCCTGATCCTGGCCTGCGCGGTGTACCTGGTGCCGCTGCTGGTGATGCTGCTGACCAGCATCAAGACCCCCGAGGACATCCGCACCGGCAACCTGCTGTCCTGGCCCGAGACCATGACCCTGATCGGCTGGGCCAAGGCCTGGAGCGTGGTCGACGGCTACTTCTGGAACTCGGTGAAGATCGCCATTCCCGCCGTGCTGATCTCCACCGCCGTCGGTGCGTTGAACGGCTACGTGCTGTCGATGTGGCGCTTTCGCGGCTCGCAGTTGTTCTTCGGCCTGCTGCTGTTCGGCTGCTTCCTGCCGTTCCAGACCGTGCTGCTGCCGGCCTCGTTCACCCTGGGCAAACTGGGCCTGGCCAATACCACTGCCGGCCTGGTGCTGATCCACGTGGTCTACGGCATCGCCTTTACCACGCTGTTCTTCCGCAACTACTACGTCACGGTGCCCGATGCCCTGGTGCGCGCCGCGCGGCTCGATGGCGCCGGCTTCTTCACCATCTTCGGGCGCATCCTGCTGCCGATGTCGGTACCGATCATCATGGTCTGCCTGATCTGGCAGTTCACCCAGATCTGGAACGACTTCCTCTTCGGCGTGGTGT
>CAMPIF010000523.1 GCA_946886245.1 Ectopseudomonas composti
GCCGCCGCCAGTCACTGAGCGTGGAGAACACCTACGATCAGGATCTGCCGGATCTGCAGAGCTGCCTGGAGAAACTGCCGGCGCTGCTCGAGGAGATGAACGGCCGCCTGCAGCGTCTGGACGCCAGCTATCGACCGGACAAGCCTTTCGTCAAAGTGAAGTTTCATGATTTCACCCAGACCACCCTGGAGCAGGCGGGTGCCAGTCGGGATCTGGAAAGCTACCGGCTGTTGCTGAGCAACGCTTTCGCCCGCGGCGACAAGCCGGTGCGCCTGCTCGGGGTGGGCGTCAGGCTGCACGATCTGCGCGGCCGGCAGGAGCAGCTGGAGCTGTTTGCGTAGCCCGGATGAAATCCGGGAGCTCTTTGCGCGCTATCTGTTGATGCTCCGCTCTGACCTTTATAGGAGTGACCGAGCGGCACACTGCTTCAGGCGCGAATTTCGCGGATAAATCCGCTCCTACAACCCTGTGCAACAGCCAACTCGATCATGGCTTTCGGGCAACCGCCCCGGATTGCATCCGGGCTACGCCGTCATTGCGGCCAGAGACGAATCGGCTTGCCGCTGGCCGGCCACAGCTGCAGCTGGCCGATGTCGTTGAAGTCCCAGCGCTGCACTTCAGTCAAGGCCGCGAGGAAGCGCTGCTCCTGCTCCATCAACGAGGGTGCGCACATCTTGCGGGTGCTGCCCGGGGTTTCGAAACGGACGGCGTCATCTTTCAGCGTGTAGCCGGCGAACCAGTGGTTGCAGCCGGCATGCCCGTGAGCGCGACCGTCAGCGGCAAAGGTGATGGTCAGGTGGCTGCGGTCGATCAGTGGGCGTTCGCCGATCCATTCCACCTGGTAGCTGCGTTCGGTTTCCAGCTGCGGGGCGTCGCTGGCGCAGCCGACCAAAGTGGCGGCGAGCAGGGCGAGGGGCAGGGTGCGGTACATGGTGTCAGGCCTCCTGGCAGGTGCGGCATAGGTGACGGCCGGCGTCGTTGCGCCAGCCCAGTTCGGCGATACGCGCCTCGGCAGCCGGAGCATGTGCGGCCTTGCCGAGCGCGGCATCGACGGCGAATTCGAAATCCAGCTGCTTGCCGCAACCGTCACAGTTCACCTGCCAGTTGTGAATGGCCAGTTCCTTGAACTGCGGCCCCTTGCACACGGCCAGCCATTGGCCGGGCGGGTTGATCAGGTGGCGAACCTTCTCCACCTCCAGGCGCATGTGCAGGTCGCGGCTGCCCTTGAGGGTGACCAGCAGCACGTCGTTGGCCTTGATCGAGCCACCGTTGCCGGTGACCTGGTAGCGACCCGGTGCCAGTGCGCGGCACTCGGTGAGGGTGTGTTGCGGGTTGAGCAGGGAATAACGGAAATCGTGTTCGGCCATGGGTCCTCCAGATCAGCCGGCATGCTATCACGCGCCGGCCCTGACCTCATTGCCCGGCTGGCCGGCGAGCCAGGCGGCGATGTTGTCCAGCGTGGTGCGGGCGATGGCGTCGAGCGCTTCGTGGGTGAGAAAGGCCTGGTGCGCGGTGACGATGACGTTGGGAAAGCTCAGCAGGCGAGCCAGGGTGTCGTCCTGCAGTGGCAGGTCGGAGTGATCCTCGAAGAACAGCTCCGATTCCTCCTCGTAGACATCCAGGCCCAGGTAGCCGAGTTGGCCGCTTTTCAGGGCCTTGATCAATGCCGGTGCGTCGACCAGCGCGCCGCGGCCGGTGTTGATCAGCATCGCGCCAGGTTTCATCCGAGCCAGGCGTGCGGCGTCTATCAGGTGGTAGCTGTGGTCGGTCAAGGGGCAGTGCAGGCTGAGGATGTCGCTGCTGGCGATCACCTCTTCGAGTGGTGCCTGGCGTGCGCCGAGTTCACCGAGCCCGGTCAGCGGGAACGGATCGTGGATCAGCACCTGACAGCCGAAGCCGTGCATGATGCGGGCGAATACCTGGCCGATCTTGCCACCGCCAACCACGCCGACGGTCTTGCCATGCAAGTCGAAGCCGGTCAGGCCATGCAGGGAAAAATCCCCCTCGCGGGTGCGGTTGAATGCGCGGTGGATGCGCCTGTTCAGGGCCAGTACCAGGGCCACGGCGTGTTCGGCCACTGCATGCGGTGAGTAGGCCGGCACGCGGACCACCGGCAGACCGAGGCGCTGCGCCGCCAGCAGGTCGACATGGTTGTAGCCGGCCGAGCGCAAGGCGATCAGGCGCGTGCCGCCAGCGGCCAGTTGTTCCAGTACCGGCGCCGACAGGTCGTCGTTGATGAAGGCGCAGACCACGTCGCTGCCCGTGGCCAGGGCCACGCTGTCACCGGTCAGGCGCGCTTCGTGAAACTGCAGGTGCCAATCGGACGAGCCGTTGGCCGCCAGGAAGGATTCGCGGTCATAGGGTTTGCTGCTGAACAGGCAGATACGCATGGCAGATCCTCAGGCGCTTTGTGCCGCCGCTTCGGTCAGGCGCTCGATCGCTGCGTCCAGTTCGTCCAGGGCGCGCTGGGCCTCGGGGTCGTCCTGCTTGAGCAGCGTCTCGCTGCGTTGGCAGGCCATGCGCAGTTGCGGTACCCCGCAGTAGCGCGTGGCACCGTGCAGGCGATGAACCCGCTCGATCAGTGTGGTGCGCTCGCCGGCATCGCGTGCCTGGCGGATGGCCTGGCGGTCACCGGGCAGGCCAACCAGCAGCATGCTCAGCATGTCCGCCGCCAGGTCGGCTTTGCCTGCAGCCAGGCGCAGGCCTTCCTCGGCGTCGAGCACCTTGGGCTGCGATTGCGGCGCAGCAGCCGGGGCGACCCTGGGGCTGGGCTGGTTGCGCAGATTCAGCCCCGTCCACTTGAGCACCACCTGGGCCAGTTGGCGTTCGTTGATCGGCTTGGTCAGGTAGTCGTCCATGCCGCTCTGCAGCAGTGCGCGCTTCTCGTTGGCCAGGGCGTGAGCGGTGAGGGCGATGATCGGTGTGGCGCCACGACCCTGTTCGCTTTCCCACTGGCGAATCGCTTCGGTGGCTTCGCGGCCATCCATGCCAGGCATCTGCACGTCCATGAATACCAGGTCGAAGCTGTCGCGCTGTACCGCTTCTATGGCCGCGTAGCCGCTGTCCACGGCGGTAACCTGAGCACCGAGGTCATCGAGCAGGGTTTGCACCAGCAGCAGGTTGGCGGGGTTGTCGTCGGCGCAGAGGATGTGCGGCCGACGCGTGTTGCTGATGGTGAGCGACTCGCTGGCCGGGCGTTGCCGGCTGACCAGCTCCACCAGCGCCTTGTACAGTTTGGGTGTGCAGGGGGGCTGGGCCTGGAGTTGGGCGTAGGCATCGGG
>CAMPIF010000524.1 GCA_946886245.1 Ectopseudomonas composti
GTCTTGATATAGGTGACCAGCTGCGCCATCTCGGCGGGGTAGTCGCGGTAACCGTTGGCGCTGCGCCGTGCGGCGATCAATCCGCGTTGCTCGTAGAAACGCAGGGTGTCGCGGCTTACTTCGCAGGCTTCGGCCAGTTCTCCGATTCGCATCTGTTCGCTCGGTGGGGTGTTGACCTTGGAGCATACTCCAGGCCTTAGCCTGGGTGCTCCTTCAATGACTGGAGCAACCCCCATGTGGACCCCCGAACACTATCGCCGCCTGGTACGGGCCAGTGGCTGGTACGACCTGCTGGTGGCCGTCCCTTTTGCCACGCCCTGGAGTTTCATGGCGCTGCACGGCCTGCTGCAAAGCCTGCACCACGGCCTCGGCCTGCCGGGCGCGCTACCGGCCTTCGAACCGATGCACATGTTGCTGGGCAACCTGATGGGCTCGATCATCTGCGTCTGGTCGGTGCTACGTATCCGCGATCCGCAAGCGGTGTTCGGCCGCTATGACGCGGCCGGTCGCCTGCTGTTCTCCACCTGGCAGATCTACGCCCTGATGCACGGCGCAACGCCACTGATCGCGATCTTCCTGGTCTTCGAACTGACCTGGGGCGTGGCGCAGTTGTGGCTGGTGAGATCGCCGCAGCAAGCTTTTCGCGGCTGAAGCCGCTCCTACGGGAGGTGCTGTAGGAGCGGCTTCAGCCGCGATCAACTGCTATACAGAACGGATCACGATCAGGAGGCAAAGGAATGCTTCGTTCAGACAAACCACATGCAGGCGCACTACGCCGTGGACGTTATTCCGAAACTGGTCGAGTCTACTTGCTGACAGCCGTACTGCATGGCCGTGAAGCGCTTCTCCAGGATTTCGCTCTCGGGCGGCTATTGGTCGCCGAGCTGCGCGAGGCTCATGAGATCGGCCTGGCGCACTCCCTGGCGTGGGTCGTGATGCCTGATCATCTGCATTGGATGGTGCAGTTGGAGAGCACGACGCTGAATGAGCTGATGCGCCGTGTAAAAGGCCGTAGCTCACGGCATATCAACCAGCGTTTGTCGCGAACAGGCCCGTTATGGCAGCACGGCTTCCATGACCGGGCTTTGCGCCAGGAAGAGGACTTACAGACTGTCGCACGATACGTGATTGCCAATCCTGTGCGGGCAGGCCTGGTGAAGCGGGTGGCGGAGTACCCGTTGTGGGATGCGATTTGGCTCTAGAGCGGATCGCGGCTGAAGCCGCTCCTACAAAAGGGTTGGCGTTCGCGTAGGAGCGGCTTCAGCCGCGATTGATTCGGTTAATGCCCCGGCCGCCACGGCTGGCCCAGCGATACCGGCGCATACAGCCGGGTCTTGATCGCGTCGCGCGAGAGCAGCACCAGCACCACGATGGTGGCGACGTAGGGCAGCATGGCCAGCAGGTTCGACGGGATCGACAGGCCGATGCCCTGTGCCACCAGATGGAGGATGCTGGCCAGACCGAACAGGTAGGCGCCGAGCAGCACGCGCAATACGCGCCAACTGGCGAATACCACCAGCGCCAGGGCGATCCAGCCGCGCCCGGCGGTCATGTTCTCTGCCCACATCGGCGTGTAGGCCAGTGAAAGGTAGCCGCCCGCCAGGCCGGCCATGGCGCCGCCGAACAGCACCGCCAGAGTCCGCACGCGCAGCACCGGCAGGCCCATGGCGCTGGCGGCGTCCGGGCTCTCGCCGACGGCCTGGATGATCAGGCCGATGCGGCTTTTCAGCAGCCCCCAGGCCACCAGGGCGAACAGGGCGAAGGACAGGTAGATCAGCACGTCCTGGGCGAACAGCATGCGCCCGATCAGCGGGATGTCAGACAGCAGCGGGATGACGATGGGCTCGAAGCCGGACAGCGGCTTGCCGACCCAGGCAGCGCCGACGAAGGTGGACAGGCCGACGCCGAAGATGGTCAGGGCCAGGCCGGTGGCCACCTGGTTGGCGTTGAAGCCCAGCGCCACGGCGGCGAACAGCAGCGACAGCAACATACCGGCAACGATGGCCAGCAACACGCCGAGCCACAGGCTGCCGCTGCTGAAGGCGACGATGAAGCCGATCACCGCGCCGAACAGCATCATGCCTTCCTGGCCGAGGTTGAGCACACCGCTCTTCTCGCACACCAGCTCGCCCAGGGCCACCAGCAGCAGCGGCGTGCCGGTGCGCACCATGGCGTAGAAGATATTGGTCAACAGATCGAGATCCATAGGGATTCCTTTGTATTCATGCTCTTTGTGGGAGGCGCTTCAGCGGCGAGCTTTTGTCGCGGCTAAAGTGGAATGCCGCCCAGCCACTCCCACCGTCAGGTTGTCGCTTCGGTGAGCTTCTCGCGCTTCACCCATTGCCACTTCAGCCGTGGCCGGTAGAGGATCAGCACGTCGCAGGCCAGCAGGTAGAACAGCATCATTCCCTGGAACAGCTGGGTGATCGCCTGCGGCAGGTTGAGGTTCATCTGCGCGTTCTCGCCGCCCAGGTACAGCAGCGCCATGAGCAGGCTGGCGGCGACGATGCCGAGCGGATTGAGACGGCCGAGAAAGGCCACGGTGATGGCCGCGTAGCCGTAGCCAGGCGAGACCTGTGGCACCAGTTGACCAATCGGCCCGGCCACTTCGCCGACACCGGCCATGCCGGCCAGGGCGCCGCTGACCAGCAGGGCGAACCACACCAGGCGCTTCTCGCGAAAGCCGACGAAACCGGCGGCGCGCTTGTCCAGGCCCAGTACCTTGATCTGAAAACCAAGAAAGCTCTTGTGCAGCAGCACCCACACCGCCACCAGGGCCAGCAGTGCCAGGTACAGGCCGCCATGCAGGCGCCCGTCCTCGCTGACCAGCGGCAGACGGCTGGCATCGCCGAACATGGCCGACTCGGGGAAGTTGAAACCAGCCGGATCCTTCAGCGGGCCATGCACGAAGAACAGCAGCAGGTTCAGCGCGATGTAGTTGAGCATGATGCTGGTGAGAATTTCGTTGGCGTTGAACTGCGTACGCAGCCAGGCGGTGAGCCCGGCCCAGGCAGCGCCGGCGCAGGTGCCGGCCAGCACCACCGCCGCCAGCGCCCAGCGGCTGTCCCAGTCGATCAGTTGCAGGGCCATGGCACTGCCGGCCAGCGCGCCGATCAGCAGCTGGCCTTCAGCGCCGATGTTCCAGATGCGCGCTCGGCTTGGCGGTGGCCTACCAGGCGCGCCTCTGGAACATCGGCGCTGTAGGGCAGCTGCTGTGGCGCGCCCTGGCCGGCAGTGCCTGGGCCGCGAAGTAGTCGCGGAGGGACATGCCTGCGTGGC
>CAMPIF010000525.1 GCA_946886245.1 Ectopseudomonas composti
TGCCGGCACCGCTGTAGATCGAATCCATCGCCTTGCGCCCGTATTTGTAGCGTTCGGCCATGGTTGCCGCCACGGCCGTCCACAGCGGGCCGGCCAGGCCCGGGTAGGGTGCGAAGAAGGCGTGCAGGGCGTTGCGAATGGCAGTCACCAGGTGCACGCGGTCGACGTTGTTTTCGATCACCTCGTCGGTGCGCAGTTCATCGGCGCGTTGCATCAGCGACTGGCCAACGATGATGTCGCCGAAGGCGATCACATAGGCGATCACCGCCGTGGGCACGGCCAGCAGGAACACGTCGAGGCCCGGGAAGCCGACGCTGAACGGCAGGTAGTTCCACATCTCGCCGAAGGCCGGCGCGGTGATGCCCCATTTCACGTCCGGCATCTTGTACTCGCCCACGCCGATACCGATGAAGATGGCGATCAGCATGCCTGGCACCATGCCGTAATTGACGATCTTGCGCGCCATCGGCACGCGCTCGGTCAGGCCCTTGAACGACACGGAGAACATCAGGTACAGGCAGATCAGGCTGCCCAGCACCAGGGAGATCGGCGTGTTGGCCAGGCGGCCACCGGCGCTGATCTCGCCCATCAGTGCGGCGATGCCGGCGCCGATGATGATGCCACCCTTCATCGAGTTGGGGATCAGCCGCACCAAGGCGCTGCCCAGACGCGTGACGCCGAGCACGAGGAAAATCACGAACACCAGGAACTGCAGGGCGAACAGCGCCTGGATGGCCTGCGGGCCCGGCTCGAAGTCGCCGAGAAACAGCAGCACCACGGGGATGCCGGGGGTGATCCAGCCGGGTACGAAGGGCACGCCGAGCAGTGCCGGCAGCATGAAGCCGATGCCACACACCACCACATAGGCCAGGGCCACGTCATAGGGCAGGCCGAGGTATTTCTCCAGCAGCGGGATCATTGCCAGGCTGACCACGAACATGATCAGCGCCTGCAGCATCTCCGCCGTTTCCCAGCGGTAATGCACGAAGGGCAGACGCACCTTGAACGGCCCGAGGGGCCAGTGTGGTTGTTCGTCGCCGTCACGGCGCTTGAAAATTTGCATGAGGGTTCTCCGTCGGCCGCCAGGGCCGGTTCTTGTTGTTGTGCAAACGGTTCATTCACCCCTCTCCCACCGGGAGAGGGGCCGGGGGTGAGGGCCGCTTCTACAGCGCCTTGGCCATATCGCGCAGGACGAACTTCTGGATCTTGCCGGTGCTGGTCTTGGGCAACTGGGTGAAGACCACGGTCCTGGGCACCTTGAAACCGGCCAGGTGGTCGCGGCAGAAGGTCATGATCTCGCTGTCGCTGGCCTGCTGGCCGGTCTTCAGGGTGATGAAGGCGCAGGGCGTCTCGCCCCATTTCTCGTCCGGACGCGCCACCACGGCCGCCTCCAGCACGGCGGGGTGGCGATAGAGCACGCCCTCGACCTCGATGGTGGAGATGTTCTCGCCGCCGGAGATGATGATGTCCTTGAGGCGGTCGCGGATTTCCACGTAGCCGTCGGCATGGCACACGCCCAGGTCGCCGGTGTGGAACCAGCCGCCCTCGAAGGCCTCGGCGGTGGCGCTGGGGTTCTTCAGGTAACCCTTCATCACGGTGTTGCCGCGCATGAAGATCTCGCCGATGGTCTGGCCATCGCGCGGCACCGGCTCCAGGGTTTTCGGGTCGGCGACCATCACCCCCTCCAGGGTCGGGTAGCGCACGCCCTGGCGCGCCTTGATGGTGGCGCGCTCCTCCAGCGGCAGTTCATCCCACTCGGCATGCCAGGCGCACAGGGTGACCGGGCCGTAGACTTCGGTGAGGCCATAGACGTGAGTCACGGTGATGCCCATCTCTTCCACCGCACCGATCACCTTGGCCGGTGGTGCGGCGCCAGCCACCATGGCCTTGACCGGATGATCGATGGCGGCCTTGGCTTCGGCCGGCATGTTGACCAGGGCATTGAGCACGATGGGCGCGCCGCACAGGTGAGTGACCTGCTCGTCGCGGATCAGGGTGAGAATTTTCGCCGGGTCGACGCGGCGCAGGAACACATGCACGCCGGCCAGAGCGGTGATGGTCCAGGGGTAGCACCAGCCGTTGCAGTGGAACATCGGCAGGGTCCACAGGTAGACCGGGTGGTTGCCCATGGCCCAGGTCATCTGGTTGCCCATGGCGTTGAGGAAGGCGCCACGGTGGTGATAGACCACGCCTTTCGGGTTACCGGTAGTGCCGGAGGTGTAGTTGAGGCTGATGGCCTGCCACTCGTCCGTCGGCCACTGCCAGGCGAACTCTGGGTCGCCTTCGGCGAGGAAGGCCTCGTAGTCCAGGTCGCTGACCGCCTGGCCTTCGCCGTACTCGGGGTCGTCGACATCGATCACCAGCGGCGGATGGTCGAGCATGCCGATGGCGGCGTGGATCACGTCATGGAATTCGCGGTCGGCGATCACCACCTTGGCCTCGCCATGCTGCAGCATGAAGGAGATGGCCTCTGCATCCAGACGTACGTTGAGGGTGTTGAGCACTGCGCCGATCATCGGCACGCCGAAATGCGCTTCGAGCATGGCCGGGATGTTCGGCAACATCACTGCCACCGTATCGCCTTTGCCGATGCCACGGCCGGCCAGCGCCGAGGCCAGGCGCCGACAGCGCGCGTAAGTCTCGGCCCAGTTGCGCCGAATCGAGCCATGCACCACCGCCGGGTAGTGCGGATAAACCGCCGCGGTACGTTCGATGAAGCTCAGGGGGCTGAGGGCGACATGGTTGACGGCGGCGCGGCCGAGGCCCTGCTCGTAGATCGACATGGCGGATACACCTTTGGCTGATTGTTAGCTCTGGTTATTCCGGTAATGATGCAGGCATTACCGAAGCTTGCTGGCGAATATTTATAGGTCATTTCTATTTTTTATGGAAGTTGTACCAAGGTTTTATAGAATAACTACTATATGAATCTTTCGAGCGATCAAGCGGCCGTGCCGCTGCAGGCCTGGCTGCGCATCCAGCGCGAAGCACCCTCCCTCAACGAGCGGGCGGCGGCCTTGCGCCGCGCCGTGCTGGGGTGCCCGCAGGTGCGCCAGGCCTGGTACCTGACCTGGCAGCCGGCCAGCCGTACCTATGCCCAGGACGATGGTGGCCCGCGCCTGCCGCCGGGGCAGGGCGATCCGCTGGCTGCCAGCGATCAGGCTTTGTTCGAGGCGTTGACGACGCAGCCCTGCCTGAGCCTGGAAGCAGTGCGTCAACTGCCCTGCTGGCTGGCCGGGCGACTGCGCCGCGCCGCGATTCATCACGGCCAGG
>CAMPIF010000526.1 GCA_946886245.1 Ectopseudomonas composti
CCTGCTGGCGCTGAACCCGCGCCAGGCAAAGCATGGCCTGGGCATACAGGTCGAGCGGGTTGATCACATCGACCGTGGCCCAGGCCCAGCGCAGTCGCTCCTGCAGACCGTCCAGACGGCCCTGGTGATAGGCGATCAGTGACTCACTGATGGTTGGCAGAACCAGGGCCCGGGACTTCTCGCCGAACCAGGGCATCATCCGCGCACGCAACTGCTCGAACAGCAGTTGCGCCTGCTTTACCCGTCCCTGCTCCAGACACAGGAGAACGTCCACATTGGCCAGTTGCATGTCCAGATAACGGCCTTCGAGGAAATGGTTGCGCTGCTGCGCCAGCGCCAGCAACTTGCGCGCATGCTCGGCCTGGCCAAGCATGACGCTGGCCAGGGCGCCAACGGTGAGAATCGCCACTTCGAGAAACGCAGTGTGCTGCCCCAGCTGCGCCTCGATGCGTCGCGCCAGATCGACGCAGGTATCCAGGTCATCCTTCTGCAAGGCGATCACCGCCTTGATCGCCAGAGTTGCCAGCACCTTGTCACTCAACGGCCCGCTCGTGCGCGAATCGGCCCAGCGCTCCAGTAGCTCATCGAGCATGCCATTGGCCTCGTTCAGGCCCAGCTCGGCCGCGCGGGTCCAGACATCGGCAAGCACCAGCACCGGAAAGCGCGCGGCAATTTCATCCGGCACGTGCTGTCGCCATTTGTAGATGAGGTTGAGCTGGCCGCGATTGATCAGCTCCAGACCGCAGCCGTCGAGCAGCGCAGCCAGCATCTCGGCGTCTTCGGCCAGGCTGGCGTGCTCGATGGCCAGGTTCTGCATGTGGTGGGTGGTGAACCACAGGCTGGCATTGAAATGCAGCTGCTTGAAGCGCTCCGGGTCGCGGTCCTTGAGACGGCTGCGGAGAAACTCGGCGAACAGATTATGGAAGCGATACCACTGGCGCTCGCGATCCATGGGCAGGAGAAACAGCTGCATGGACTCCAGCTCTTCCAGCAATTGCTGGCCATCCTGGCGTGCGGTCAGGGCATTGACCAGCTCGCCACTGAGCTGCTGCGCCACCCCCAGCGCCAACAGCTGTTCCTGGCGCTCGCCAGGCAACTGCTCGAACACCGAGCGCAGCAAGTAATCGCCTACCACATTCTTGTCTGCGCCCAACTCGGCCAGGCGCTCGGTCGGTTGCGGGTGGTTGCGCAGCCACAGGCTGGCCAGATGCACTCCCACCACCCAGCCCTCGGTATGACGATAAAGCGCGCCGAACGTCTCGGAATCGAGCTGCAGGCCGCTGCGCTCCAGATAACCGCGCGTCTCTTCGGCATTGAGCCTGAGCTCATCGCTACCCAGTTCCAGCAACAGTCCCTTGGCCCGCAACGTGGCCAGACTCAGGGCAGGCTGCGAACGGCTGCCGATGGCCAGGGTGAAACTCGGGGGCGCCATCTTGACCAGGCGATTGAGTGCGGCGAGCAGTTCGCCATCCTGGATCAGATGCAGGTCGTCGAGCACCAGCAGCAGCGCTTCCGAGCGCTGCGACAGGTCCACCAGCAGGCTTTCCATCACGGCCTCGACCGGCACGCGCATGGTATTGCGCAGGTAGCCCAGTGCGTAATCACCCAGCCCGGGCAGCGCGCGCCCCAGTGCTTCGATCAACTGCTGGAAGAAACGAACCGGCTCATCATCAGCAGAGCCCAGCGATAGCCAGGCAACAGCGCTGCCGGCCTGACGACGCTGCTCGACCAGCCTCGCCAACGCAGTGGTCTTGCCAAAGCCAGCAGGAGCGCAAAACAGCACGAGGCGGGCATGGGGGTGGGCCGAAAGCGCGGCTTCCACCTGGGGTCTTGCCAGATAGTCCGCAGATGCCTGGGGCGGCGACAGTTTTGAACGCAGCAGGCTTCCAGCGGCTGGACCGATCACTACATCCATGGCCTGGATTCCTTCATTCATTATTGTTTTGGTACGGCAGTTCAACATCCTGGCACAACTCCATACTAATCAGCCGAGCGAACCGGAGCAAACCTGGTCGAAGCCCTAGGATGAATATCAGCAGCGGACTACAATCGCCCCTTCACCCCATTCGACTGCCACGCATGCCCAGCTGCTCTCTGCACCCTCTTCCCTACCGCACCGCCCCCAGCGACTACTTCCAGCGCATTCGCCAGGCCCCCGGTGCCGTATTGCTGGATGCCGGACGACCGAGTGCCACGCGTGGACGCTATGACCTTATGAGCGCCTGGCCATTGGCAGAACTGGCGCCCATGCCCGACGAATCGGCCAACGACTTTCTGCAACGCCTGCGAGACGCATTGCAGAGCCTCGGGCCCGCCGTGGCACCAGCGCAGCAGGAGCTGCCATTCGTCGGTGGCTTGATCGGCTACCTGTCTTATGACTTCGGCCGCCGCCTGGAAGTGCTGCCCGAACAGAGCGTCGATGATCTCGATCTCGAGGATGCCCGTTTCGGTCTCTACGCCTGGGCGCTGATCAGCGATCACCAGCTCGGTACCAGCGCCCTGCTGTTTCACCCGGCGCTGCCGGAGGAAGAGCGCCAGCGCCTGCAGACGCTGTTCGAAGCACCGCATAGCGAGGAACTCGCGCCCTTCCGACTGACCCGGCCGTTCCAGGCCGACATCGACCCGCAGCGCTATCACCAGGCGATCGAACGCATCCAGGGTTACATCCTCGCCGGCGACTGCTATCAGGTGAACTTCGCCCAGCGCTTTCAGGCACCCTGCGCGGGCGATCCCTGGGCCGCTTACCTGGCACTGCGCCAGGCCTGCCCCACGCCTTTCTCGGGCTTCCAGAGCCTGGGCAATGGCGACGCCATTCTCAGCCTGTCACCCGAGCGCTTTCTCAAGGTCAGCAACGGTCAGGTGGAAACCCGTCCGATCAAGGGCACTCGGCGCCGCGGCCATGACGCCGATGACGACCAGCTACAGGCGCAAGAGCTGCTGGCGAGCCGCAAGGATCGCGCCGAGAACCTGATGATCGTCGACCTGCTGCGCAACGATCTTGGCCGCAGCTGCCGCATCGGTTCGGTGAAAGTACCGGAGTTGTTCGCCCTGGAGAGCTATCCCAACGTGCATCATCTGGTCAGTTGCGTCACCGCCGAGCTGGCGCCCGGCAAGGATGCACTGGACCTGATCGCCTGCAGTTTCCCTGGTGGCTCCATCACCGGCGCACCGAAGATCCGCGCCATGCAGATCATCGACGAGCTGGAGCCGACACGGCGCGGGCTCTATTGCGGCTCCTTGCTGTATCTCGACGTGCGCGGCGAGATGGACAGT
>CAMPIF010000527.1 GCA_946886245.1 Ectopseudomonas composti
TGGTGTCGAGAATGCCGCCGACGGCATGACGCAGCGAGGTGTTCTGCAGCGGATCGTCGGCGGCGAAGATGTTCTTGCCGGTCTTCTTGTCGAGCAGCGAGATGTGCACGTGCAGACCATTGCCCGCCTGGCCCGGATAGGGCTTGGCCATGAAGGTGGAGTCCATCTCGTGGTCGTAGGCGATGTTCTTGATCAGGCGCTTGAGCAGCAGCGCGTAGTCGCAGGCCTTGATGGCGTCTTCGACGTGGTGCAGGTTGACCTCGAACTGCGCCGGGGCACTTTCCTTGACGATGGCATCGGCCGGGATGTCCTGCTCCTTGGCGGCTTCGAGCATGTCCTGCAGGCAGTCGACGTACTCGTCGAGATCGTCGATCAGGTAGACCTGAGTGGAGTGCGGGCGCTTGCCGGAGATCGGCGAGCGTGGCGGCTGCGGCCGGCCGTTCACGTTCTCCTGGTCGATCAGGTAGAACTCCAGTTCGAAGGCTGCGCAGATACGCAGGCCCAGTTCGTCGAACTTCTGCACCACCTGGCGCAATACCTCGCGTGGGTCGGCGAAGAAGGGCGTGCCGTCCAGCTCGTGCATGGTCATCAGCAGTTGCGCGGTGGGGCGCTTCTGCCAGGGCTCGTTGCACAGGGTATTGGGGATGGGGAAGCAGATACGGTCGGCGTCACCGATATCCAGGCCAAGGCCGGTGCTCTCGACGGTGGAACCATTGATGTCGAGGGCGAAGAGCGAGGCCGGCAGGTTGATGCCTTTCTCGTACACCTTGTGCAGGGCGTTTCGGTCGATGCGCTTGCCGCGCACCACGCCATTCATATCTGCAATAAGAAGGTCGACGAACTGGACCTCGGGATGTTCCTTGAGGAACGCGTTCGCTTCGTTAAGCTGAACGGCACGCGGGGGTACCGACATGATGCAACACCTTTTTGTTAAATATATCAATCATGCGACTGCATGGGTGTGAGTCAATCCGAAACGCACTTTACTGTCAAGCTGGCCCAATGATGCCCTGTGATGGGGCGCGATGGCCATTTTTGGGGCATTTCAAGGCCTTTCAGCGTGCTCCAAGCGTTGATCTTTCTGGCTGCTCAGTGGGGTGTGTTCAATTTTTTACAGAGCTATTGTGTAAAAAAATGAACAAGGCTAAGCTCGGTTCAAACCCACTAACAGCAATAATACGGGTGTCTCATGTTTTGCCTGCCGGCCATCGGCGTCAGCGCTTGCACCAGGATCATCGGTCACGCGACCTCTTCCCTCGTCAGCGAGGCGAGTCTGCTCATCATGCGGGCTCGATCAGTCATGAGCATGGCCGCTGCAGTGCAGCAACAGCTCTCCTTTGCGGCTCCTGCGTCGCGCGGCCTGTCTCATCAGGCCGTTCGCTCATTCCATACCCTGCACGATAGCGTACGTGGCTGCGCAACGCCCCTTGGCGTCCGCTCAGGCCCGCGCTCGGCAGCACGCAAGCCACTCGCTGGCCTCGCTGGGCCCGCGCTATGCCGCGAACCAGACAGCTCGGTGTTCGTGAAAAGGGGTGAGCGATTTTATTTCGGTGGAGTGAAATGCCAGGTGCCGGAGGTGCCGCACCCCTAGTAGCATCCACCCGAATATCTCGCCTTCTTTCAGGCCTTTGGTGAGGCTTGCAGGAAGAAGGCGGGGCAACGCTGAACCCGCTATAACTCAAGCAGGTTCTACAACCCTGAGGTCTCTATGAGTACCAAGCTAGACCAGCTCACGAGCTGGCTGAAAGAACGCAAAATCACCGAAGTCGAATGCCTGATCAGTGACCTGACCGGCATTGCCCGCGGCAAGATCTCGCCGACCAACAAGTTTCTCGACGAGAAAGGCATGCGCCTCCCAGAGAGCGTGCTGCTGCAGACCGTGACTGGCGACTACGTCGAGGACGACATCTATTACGACCTGCTGGACGAAGCGGACATCGACATGTTCTGCCGTCCGGACGCCAACGCTGTCTTCGTCGTGCCCTGGGCCATCGAGCCCACCGCCATGGTGATCCACGACACCTTCGACAAGCAGGGCAACCCCATTGAGCTGTCGCCGCGCAATATCCTCAAAAAGGTGTTGCAGATGTACGCCGAGAAGGGCTGGAAGCCCATCGTCGCGCCGGAGATGGAGTTCTATCTGACCAAGCGCAACAGCGATCCGGACTTCCCGCTGGTGGCACCCGTTGGCCGCTCCGGCCGCCCGGAAACCGGCCGTCAGAGCTTTTCCATCGACGCGGCCAACGAGTTCGACCCGCTGTTCGAAGACATGTACGACTGGTGCGAACTGCAAGGCCTGGATCTGGACACCCTGATCCACGAAGAAGGCCCGGCGCAGATGGAAATCAACTTCCGTCACGGCGATGCGCTGCACCTGGCCGACCAGATTCTGGTGTTCAAGCGCACCATGCGTGAAGCCGCGCTCAAGCATGACGTGGCGGCGACCTTCATGGCCAAGCCGATCACCGACGAGCCTGGCAGCGCCATGCACATCCACCAGAGCGTGGTCGACATCAAGACCGGCAAGAACATCTTCTCCAACGAAGACGGCACGATGAGCGAGCTGTTCATGCATCACATCGGGGGGCTGCAGAAATACATCCCCGAGCTGCTGCCGTTGTTCGCGCCGAACGTCAACTCGTTCCGTCGCTTCCTGCCCGATACCTCGGCGCCGGTGAACGTCGAATGGGGCGAGGAGAACCGCACCGTAGGCCTGCGCGTACCTGAGGCCAGCCCGCAGAACCGCCGCGTGGAAAACCGCCTGGCCGGCGCTGATGCCAACCCCTATCTGGTGCTGGCAGCGACCCTGCTGTGCGGCTACATGGGCATGGTCGGCGGGGTGAAACCCGGTGCACCGGTCAAGGGTCGTGGCTACGAGCGTCGCAACCTGCGCTTGCCGGTGACCATCGAGAGCGCCCTGGAGCGTATGGAAGCCTGCAAGGACGCCGAGAAATTCCTCGGTGAGAAGTTCATCCGTGGCTACGTCGCGGTCAAGCGTGCCGAGCACGAGAACTTCAAGCGCGTGATCAGCTCCTGGGAGCGCGAGTTCCTGCTGCTGTCGGTGTAAGGCTGCATAGCCTCTGATGGCTCTGTGGGAGGGGCTTTAGCCGCGAATATCGCCGCTGAAGCGCCTCCCACGATCCAGACGTTTTTCGCGAGTTGTCGAGACGGCTCGCACAAGCAAGGTGTTGTGATGAACCAGCAAGCCAAGAACCCCAAGACCGCCCACTGGCAAGCCCTCAGCCAGGCCCACCACCTGGCGCCGT
>CAMPIF010000528.1 GCA_946886245.1 Ectopseudomonas composti
ACACCGCATCGGCGCCGTAGGCGAAGGCGTAACGCATGTTCTTCAGGGTGCCGGCTGGCGACAACAGTTCGGGAAGACGGGGCATGACCGCACGCTCGAAAAATCAGGGGCTGGCGATTCTATGCAGGCAACAGGCGTGGATATTGATCTGGGTCTATCGGACGCGGAAAAGCGCCGCAGTCTGGCACCATCGGTGAAGGGCCGGTGCGCACGGCGCACCCTACAGTGAAAGGCATCGGCAAATAGGGGGTGGTCGCCCAGGTCGCGTGCACCGATGCTGCGCTTTCGGGTAGGGTGCGCCGTGCGCACCGCTGCCGCGACGCAAGAATGGCGCGCTAGCGACACACCTGACGATACAGCGCGTCATCCTTGTCGATTCGCTTGAGCTGTGCCAGCTGAGGCTGTTTCTTCTCGTCCAGCGGCAACAACTCGCCGGTTGCGCAGTTGAGCAGATGGGCGCGGTGCGAAACGTGGTCGATGTGCTGCTTCTCGAAGCGATAGAGCATGAACTCGGCCACTTGCGCGTCCGCCACCTGCTCGCGCATGACGCTCTTGCTGTCGAGTACGGTGAAGGCGGTGACCATCGGTACGAAGTAGCTCCACGGGCGCCAGAACACGTGGCCCGCTTCGGTCGCGACCACGACCGACTCCCTGGGCTGACGCGCCTGTTGATGCTCGAACCAGGAGTACTCGTAGAACACCTGATAACCCAGCATCCCCAGACCACCGAACAGCGGCACGATCCACTTCGGCAGTTTGTTACGCGTCAGTTTGCGCAGCAGCAGAGCGATACCGGCAGCGCCGAGCCCCGCGACCACGATGGCAAGCAAAGTCCACAACATATGGTTGTTCCCGAAAAAAGACGGGCCTCCAGTGGAGGCCCGTCTGTCAGACCCTGGACCATCGACAGATGGCGTCAGGCCAGGATTATGCTCAGTGGCTCAGCGCGGCACCAGCACCTTTGGGGGTACGTACGCTTTCCACCAGGTCCTGGATTTCCTGCGGCGGCTCGGCGGTGACCATCGATACACCGTAGGCCACGGCGAAGTTGATCAGGGCGCCGACGGTACCGAAGGAAGCCGGGGAGATACCCATGAACCACTGGTCCGGGGTATTGGGCAGCATGTTGGTCTCCGGAATGAAGAACCAGCCCAGGTAGGTGAAGATGTACAGCAGGGTGATCACCAGGCCGGCGACCATACCGCAGATCGCACCCTTGTCGTTCATGCGCTTGGAGAAGATCCCCATCATCAGCACCGGGAACAGGGTCGCCGCAGCGATACCGAAGGCCAACGCCACCACCTGCGCGGCGAACCCGGGTGGATTCAAGCCCAGGTAGGTTGCCAGCAGAATCGCGCAGGCCATCGATATCCGCGCCGCCATCATCTCGTTCTTCTCGCTGATCTTCGGGTTGATCAAGGTCTTGATCAGGTCATGACTGATCGCCGAAGAAATCGCCAGCAACAATCCCGCAGCCGTCGACAGTGCCGCCGCGATGGCGCCCGCCGCGATCAGACCAACGACCCATGCAGGCAGGTTGGCGATCTCCGGGTTGGCCAGAACCAGGATGTCGTTGTTCACGGTCAGCTCGTTACCGTTCCAGCCACGCTCCTGAGCGGTCGGGGTAAAGGCCGGAGTAGCATCGTTGTACATCTGGATGCGGCCATCGCCGTTCTTGTCTTCCCACTTGATCAGGCCGGTCTGTTCCCAGTTCTTGACCCACTGCGGACGCTCGTCATAGGACAGCGCCGGGGCCGAGGCGCCTTGCGGATAGATGGTGGTCACCAGGTTCAGACGCGCCATCGAGGCCACGGCCGGAGCAGTCAGGTAGAGCATGGCGATGAAGATCAGAGTCCAGCCAGCCGACCAGCGTGCATCGGAAACCTTCGGTACAGTGAAGAAACGGATGATCACGTGCGGCAGACCGGCAGTACCGATCATCAGCGACATGGTGAACAGCACCATGTTCAGCTTGTTGTCGACATCGGCGGTATAGGCAGCGAAGCCCAGGTCACGCACCACTTCATCGAGTTTCTGCAGCAGTGGCAGGCCGGACTCGACATGGTCACCGAACAGGCCCAGCGGCGGGATCGGGTTACCGGTCAGTTGCAGGGAGATGAAGATAGCCGGGATGGTGTAGGCCACGATCAGTACCACGTACTGAGCGACCTGGGTGTAGGTGATGCCCTTCATGCCGCCGAATACGGCGTAGGCGAACACCACGGCCGCTGCGATCCAGATACCGGTGGAGTTGCTCACTTCGAGGAAGCGCGAGAATGCAACGCCGGCACCGGCCATCTGACCGATCACGTAAGTCACGGAGATGATCACCAGGCAGATCACTGCAGTCAGGCGCGCGCCACGACTGTAGAAGCGATCACCGATGAAGTCCGGTACGGTGAACTTGCCGAACTTGCGCAGGTAGGGCGCCAGCAGCATCGCCAGCAGCACGTAGCCGCCGGTCCAGCCCATGAGGAAGGTGGAGTTGGCATAACCGCCGGCGGCAATCAGGCCCGCCATGGAAATGAAGGATGCAGCGGACATCCAGTCAGCGGCTGTCGCCATGCCGTTGGTGACCGGATGCACACCACCGCCCGCGACGTAGAACTCTTTGGTGGAGCCGGCACGCGCCCAGATGGCGATGCCGATGTAGAGCGCGAAGGACGCACCTACGAACAACATGTTGATGACGAATTGGCTCATGACCACTTACTCCTCGACGCCATATTCTTTATCGAGTTTGTTCAGTCTCCACGCGTAGTGAAAAATGAGCCCGATGAAGAAGAGGATGGAGCCTTGCTGTGCGAACCAGAATCCGAGGTCGGAACCGCCAACCGAGATTCCCGCGACCATCGGGCGCAGAATCATGGCGAATCCGTAGGAAACCAGCGCCCAGATAACCAGGCTCCAGGTGATGAGCCGCACATTGGCCTTCCAATAGGCCGCAGCATTTGTTTGTTCAGAAGTCATAGACGCCTCCGGTTATTGTTATTCTGATGCAGCTTCAAGCTAGCAGCAGGCCAGCACCGACCGACAGATAGACATTGGTATTAGCAGGCTGTTGAAAACCACCTCTGCATTGGCCTCCTGCGTCGCTCTACCGCTTGCATCCATGCAGTCATCGCCGACGTTTTTCAATGACCTGCTTGCCGCATCGCAACGCTTCGGCATTTATTGCAAATGCCGAAAACGTAGAAGAGGTATGGCATCTCCAAGTGAGCTTTTGCGATTAAAACTCATTTGATAATGATTATCCAAAGC
>CAMPIF010000529.1 GCA_946886245.1 Ectopseudomonas composti
CGACAACTGGGCGGCTGCGCTGGTCGCGCCTGACCATCGATGGCGCGCCCTGGGCCTGGACGTCGAACGCCTGCTGCCGGCCGAGCGCGCCCAGCGCCTGCAGGGTGAAATCCTCACTCCAGCCGAACTGCAGCGCCTGTCGGACCTGGACGACGAGAGCCGCGCCGCGCGCATCAGCCTGACCTTCTCGCTCAAGGAAAGCCTGTTCAAGGCGCTCTACCCGCTGACCCTGACGCGCTTCTATTTCCACGACGCCGAGCTGCTGGAGATCGACCACGACAGCGCGCACCTGCGTCTGCTGATCGACCTGCACCCCGATTGGCGCGAGGGCGCCGAGCTGGATGGCCAGTTCGCGCTGTTCGACAACAAGGTGCTGAGCCTGGTGGCCGTGGCGACGTGACCACGGGGCACCCCGCCACAGGTGGATAACCCGACAGCGCGCTACGTAGGGTGGATGACGCTTTTCCCATCCACCACCCAGGCACCATGGTGGATAGGGCGGGCGGCGGTCGCGGCGTAGCCCGGATGAAATCCGGGAACACTAGGGTGCGCCGTGCGCACCGGGGCCAACAGGCAATCGCGCCTTACTCCCCCTGCCGCCGAGGCCACACCAGGCTGAAGCGCGCGCCGCCGAGGCTGTCGCTGCGACTGATCTGCGCCCGACCGCCGTGCCAGTAGATGATCCGGCGCACGATGGACAGCCCCAGGCCATGCCCGCCAGAGGCCCGCGTGCGGCTGTCGTCGAGCCGCAGGAAGGGGCTGAACAGGCGCTCCCAGGCTTCTTCCGGCACGCCCGGCCCGTCGTCCTCGACGTCGATGCGGCAACGCTTGTAGCCGACCTGGCAACTGATCAGCACCTTGCCTTCGGCGTAGCGCATCGCGTTGCTCACCAGATTCTGCAGCGCCCGATGCAGGTAGCGCGGCTCGGCCTCGACCCAGCAGGCGCCGTCGGCCTGCACGCTGAGCACCGCCCCACACTCCACGCGCACCTTGTTGCTCAGCGGCGCCAGCTCGTCGATCACCTGATCGATCAGCGCCTTGAGCTCCACCTGCTGGAAATTCAGCGCCGGCGAGCCCTGCTCCAGGCGCGCGTAGGTCAGCATCTCGTCGACCAGCTTGTCGAGGTCCTGGATATCGCTGTCCATGCCGTCCATGTATTTGCCCCGGGCAGCTTCGCTCGGCGCGTCGGCAATCATCTCCAGGCCGAAACGCAGCCGCGCCACCGGCGTGCGCAGCTCGTGGGACACCGCGCGCACCAGCTCGCGCTGGGTGCTCAGGGACGTCTGCAGGTGCTCGGCCATGGCGTTGAAGCTGCTGGCCAGGCGCCCCACCGAATCCGCGCCGCGCGTTGGCACCCGCGCATCCAGGCGGCCGCTGGCGATGTGCGTGGCCGCGCCTTCGAGCGCACGCAGGCGCTGCTCCAGCGAGCGCACCAACAGATAGACGATCAGGCCGATCAGGCTCAGGCCCAGCGCGCCGATCAGCACCAGCAGCTGCGGCGGATAGGGGTTCATCTGGTACAGCGGGCCGATCTCCAGCACCCAGGGCGTATCGACGATGCCGGAGAACACATAGATGGAGTCGCCGCCCTTGCCCAGCGCCATCACCGTATCGCCCTCGTCGATGCGGCGACGCTGGTCGAGGTCGATGGTGGCCTCTTCGAGTCGCACCAGTTGCAGGTCGAAGCCGAACTGCTTGGCCGCCTTCAGCTCGGCCAGGCGCTGCGGCTGCTCATGCACCGGGTAGCGAATCAGCTCGTCGATCAGCAGGTAGTTGGTGGCCCGCGCCAGCTGCTCGCTGATCTGCTGGATCTCGCCGGTCAGCAGCAGCGGCTGCTTGCCGTCGAGCAGGCCATAGACCCTGGCCGAATGCGGGCCGGTCTGCTGCACCAGCACGTGGCCGCGCTGCAGGCGATTGCGCTCGCTGCTTTCCAGCGCCACCTCGCTCAGGGCCTGCAGTTCCAGCGGGATGCCAAGCAGGCGCGACCACACCACCAGGGCGCGTTTGCGCTCCACCTCGTTCATCGGCAGCAGGTTGTCCGCCATCAGGCGAAAGGTGCCGCGCGCCAGCCCTTCGCGGTACTGATCACCGCGCACCTCGTTGACCAGGTGCAGGGTGCCGACCCCCAGCAGCGCCACCAGCACCAGCGCGGCGAGCATGCCGCCATAGATGCGCAGGAAGATCGAGTTCATGGCCGCCCGATCAATCGCGCAGGGTCGGCGGCGCATCACCGAAGGGCAGCGCCTCGGCGGCCTCGGCGACGAACAGATAGCCCTTGCTGCGTACCGTCTTGATCATCCGTGGATGCATCGGGTCATCGCCGATCTTCGGGCGGATGCGCGAAATGCGCACGTCGATGGAACGGTCCTGACCGTCATATTCGATACCGCGCAGGGAGTTGAAGATCTCCTCGCGCGACAGGATGCGCCCGGCGTTGGCCGCCAGCAGCCAGAGCAGGTCGAACTCGGCGCTGGTCAGCTCGATGCCCTGCTCGCCCAGCCAGGCTTCGCGCATGGCGCTGTCGATGGCCAGCGCGCCGAACTGCAGACGCCGTGGCTGACCCTCGTCACGCTCGCTCTCGCTGCCCTCGCGGCGGCGCAACAGCGCCCGAATACGCGCCAACAGCACGCGCGGGCGCACGGGTTTGCACACGTAGTCATCGGCGCCCATCTCCAGGCCCAGCACCTGGTCCATGTCGTCGGTGCGCGCGGTGAGCATGAGGATCGGCCCCTTGTAGCCGCTGCGCACCTTGCGGCAGATGCTCAGGCCGTCTTCACCCGGCAGCATCAGGTCGAGGATCACCAGGTGCGGTTGCTCGGCGAGAATCCGCGCTGCCGCACGCGCGCCATCGGCTTCGATGGACACCCGCAGGCCGTTGCCCTCCAGATACTCGCGGGTCAACTGCGCCAGGCGCTGGTCATCCTCGACGATCAGAATCTGCCACGCTTCTTGTTCCACACCCTTTCCCCTTTGCATACCGGCAAGCGCCGCAAACACAGCGGCCATTCTAGGGGCTGAGCGCGTCTCGGCGCGAGCGGCAAACCCGCGCGCGGGCCTGGCGTCTGGTTAAGCACAGCACATGCCAAGAGCACTATATATAGTGGTAGTCTGTGCGCCGCCGAGCAGCTTCGCCACGTCGCTGAAAACCTTCTTCCAGGGGCGACGAACGGTCATTGGCGGCCAGAGCCAGAGAACACGGGGGCTACGCTGTTAACACCCACAAGGCACTCACAGCTTATCCACAGGCAGTTCCT
>CAMPIF010000530.1 GCA_946886245.1 Ectopseudomonas composti
TCTACACCTTCCGCCTGATCTTCATCGCCTTCCACGGCGAGCAGAAGACCGAGGCGCACGCCGGTCATGGCATCGCCCACAACCTGCCGCTGATCGTGCTGATCGTGTTGTCGACCTTCATCGGTGCCTGGATCACCCCGCCGCTGGCCGGCGTGCTGCCGCAAAGCGTCGGCCACGCCGGTGGCGAGGCCAAGCACAGCCTGGAACTGCTCTCCGGCCTGATCGCGGTGTCCGGCATCGTCATCGCCGCCCTGCTCTTCCTTGGCCAGCGCCGTGTCGCTTCGGCCGTGGCGCAGAGCGCGCCGGGTCGTCTGCTGAGCTCCCTGTGGTTCGCCGCCTGGGGCTTCGACTGGCTCTACGACAAGCTGTTCGTACGCCCGTATCTGGCGCTCTGCCACCTGCTGCGCCGCGACCCCATCGACCGCAGCATCGGCCTGATTCCGCTGCTTGCACGCGGCGGCAATGCCGCGCTGGTGCGCAGCGAGAACGGTCAGGTGCGCTGGTACGCCGCCTCGATCGCCGGGGGCGCCGTACTGGTGCTCGCCGCCATCCTCTTTTTGAGTTAAGGAAAACAGCCTGATGATTCTGCCCTGGCTAATCCTGATTCCCTTCATCGGCGGGCTGTTGTGCTGGCAAGCCGAGCGTTTCGGCCACGTCCTGCCACGCTGGATCGCCCTGATCACCATGGCTCTGCTGTTCGGCCTGAGCCTGTGGCTGTGGGTCAGCGGTGACTTCACCCTGGCCCCGGCACCCGGCAGCGAGCCGCGCTGGGCCCACGAGTTCGTCATCGACTGGATCCCGCGCCTGGGCATCACCATCCACCTGGCGATGGACGGCCTGTCGGTACTGATGGTGACGCTAACCGGCCTGCTCGGTGTGCTGTCGGTACTCTGCTCATGGAACGAGATCCAGAACCGCGTCGGCTTCTTCCACCTCAACCTGATGTGGATTCTGGGCGGCGTGGTCGGCGTGTTCCTGGCGGTCGACCTGTTCCTGTTCTTCTTCTTCTGGGAAATGATGCTGGTGCCGATGTACTTCCTCATCGCGCTCTGGGGTCATAGCGGCAGCGACGGTCGTACCCGCATCACCGCCGCCACCAAATTCTTCATCTTCACTCAGGCCAGCGGCCTGATCATGCTGCTGGCGATCCTGGCCCTGGTGTTCGTGCACTTCAACCAGACCGGCGTGCTGACCTTCAACTACGCCGACCTGCTGAAGACCGAGCTGGCGCCGGGTACCGAGTACCTGCTGATGCTCGGTTTCTTCGTCGCCTTCGCGGTGAAGTTCCCGGTGGTGCCGGTGCACTCCTGGTTGCCGGACGCTCACGCCCAGGCACCGACCGCCGGCTCCGTCGACCTGGCCGGCATCCTGCTGAAGACCGCCGCCTACGGCCTGCTGCGCTTCGCCCTGCCGCTGTTCCCCAACGCTTCGGCGGAGTTCGCGCCGATCGCCCAGTGGCTCGGCGTGTTCGCCATCCTCTACGGAGCCCTGCTGTCGTTCGCGCAGACCGACATCAAGCGCCTGGTGGCCTACTCCAGCGTCTCGCACATGGGCTTCGTGCTGATCGCCATCTATTCGGGCAGCCAGATCGCCCTGCAAGGTGCAGTGGTACAGATGGTCGCCCACGGCCTATCGGCCGCTGCGCTGTTCATCCTCTGCGGCCAGCTCTATGAGCGCGTGCACACCCGTGATCTGCGCCAGATGGGCGGCATCTGGGCGCGCATGCCCTGGTTGCCAGCCATCAGCCTGTTCTTCGCCGCCGCCGCGCTGGGCCTGCCGGGTACCGGCAACTTCGTCGGCGAATTCCTCATTCTGCTCGGCAGCTTCCCCAGCGCGCCCTGGGTCGTGGTGCTGGCCGCCACCGGCCTGGTGCTCGGCTCGGTGTATGCCCTGGCGATGATCCACCGCGCCTATTTCGGCCCGGTGCAGCAGGACGCGCCGCTGCCGGGCCTCAAAGCCCGCGAGCTGGCCATGGTACTCGGCCTTGGCGCCCTGCTGATTCTGCTTGGCGTTTACCCGCAACCGGTGCTCGACACCTCCGCGGCCAGCATGCATGGCGTGCAGCAGTGGATGGCTGACGCCCTCGATCAACTCGCTTCGGGCCGCTAAGGGTAAGGATTAGAGACTCATGGAACATCACGCTGTCGAATTCACCCTGCAACACCTGATCGCCCTGCTGCCGCTGCTGGTAACCAGCCTCACCGTGGTCGTGGTGATGCTGGCCATTGCCGCCAAACGCAATCACGCCCTGACCTTCATCCTCTCGGTGGTGGGCCTGAACCTGGCGCTGCTGTCGTTGATCCCGGCACTGGAGGTGACGCCGCTGGAAGTCACCCCGCTGCTGCTGATCGACACCTTCGCCTGCTACTACATGGCGCTGGTGCTGGCCGCCAGCCTGGCCTGCGTCACGCTGATCCATGCCTACCTGGGCGGCAAATCCGGCAAGGGCTACCCGGGCAACCGCGAGGAGCTGTACCTGCTGGTGCTGCTCTCCGCCGCGGGCGGCCTGGTGCTGGTCAGCGCCCAGCATCTGGCGGGCCTGTTCATCGGCCTGGAACTGCTGTCGGTGCCGACCTACGGCATGATCGCCTACGCCTTCTTCAACAAGCGTTCGCTGGAAGCCGGCATCAAGTACATGGTGCTGTCGGCCGCAGGCAGCGCCTTCCTGCTGTTCGGCATGGCGCTGCTGTACGCTGAATCGGGCAACCTGGGCTTTGCCGATATCGGCGTCAGCCTGGCGCGGGAAAGCAGCCAGCTGGTGCAGATCGGCATCGGCATGATGCTCATCGGCCTGGCCTTCAAACTGTCGCTGGTGCCCTTCCACCTGTGGACGCCGGATGTCTACGAAGGCGCACCGGCACCGGTCGCCGCCTTCCTCGCCACCGCCAGCAAGGTGGCGGTATTCGCCGTGCTGCTGCGCCTGTACCAGATCTCTCCGGCCATGAGCGGCGGTTGGCTGAGCGACCTGCTGACGCTGATCGCCATTGCCTCGATCCTGTTCGGCAACCTGCTGGCGCTGCTGCAGAACAACCTCAAGCGCCTGCTCGGCTACTCCTCCATTGCCCACTTCGGCTACCTGCTGGTGGCGCTGATCGCCAGCAAGGGCCTCGCCGTGGAAGCCGTGGGCGTGTACCTCGCCACCTACGTGCTGACCAGCCTCGGCGCGTTCGGCGTGATCACCCTGATGTCCACACCCTACAGCGGCCGCGATGCCGATGCGCTCTACGAATACCGCGGCCTGTTCTGGC
>CAMPIF010000531.1 GCA_946886245.1 Ectopseudomonas composti
GTCTATGAGTATTTCCTGGGCAACTTCGCCGGTGCTGAAGGCAAGAACGCCGGGGAGTTCTTCACCACCAAGCCCATTGTGAGCGTCATTGTCGAGGTGCTGGCCCCGCGAAAGGGCAAGCTGTATGACGGCGCCTGTGGCGCCGGTGGCATGTTTGTCTCTGGCAAGCGCTATGCGTTGTCTCACGGCAGCACCGCCCGCGATATCTCTATCTATGGCCAGGAGCGCAACCCCAACACCTGGAAGTTGGCGGCAATGAACCTGGCTATTCGCGGGCTGGACTTCAACCTCGGTGAGTCGCACGGGGACACGTTCTCTGCCGACAAGCATCCGAACCTCACCGCGCATATCGAGGAGAAGGACGGCTCCCTCAAGTACGGCTACGCCAAGCACATGCGCGATGCCCTGCCGGTAGCAACGTTCGTGGCGTTCACGGGCACCCCGGTCAGCAGCACCGACCGAGACACCCGTGCGGTCTTCGGTGACTACGTCCACATTTACGACATCGAGCAGGCGGTCTCTGACGGAGCCACGGTGCCGGTCTACTACGAGAGCCGGTTGGTCAAGCTGGACCTCAAGCCGGAAGAGACGCCCCACATCGACGAGCAGGCTGAGGAGCTGAGCGAGGACGAAGAAGAGGCGGCCACCTCTGCGCGGTACCGAAAGTGGGCGGCGCTCGAGAAAATCGTGGCGGCTCAGCCGCGCTTGGCTCAAGTGGCCGAAGACCTGGTGAAGCACTTCGAGGAGCGCCAAAAAGTCCAGGACGGCAAGGCCATGGTGGTCGCCATGAGCCGCGAGGCCTGCGTCCATCTGTACGGCGAAATCATCAAGACTCGGCCGGACTGGCACAGCGACGAGGCGGACAAAGGCGTCATCAAAATCATGATGACGGGCACTTCAAGCGACAAGCCGCACTTGCGCGCCCATGTCTACCCCAAGGATGTCCGCAAGAACCTGGAAAAGCGGTTCAAGGACCCTGGCGACGAGTTGAAAATTGTCATCGTCCGCGACATGTGGCTGACCGGCTTTGATGCTCCGGTGGTCAACACGCTGTATGTGGACAAGCCGATGCGTGGCCACAACCTGATGCAAGCCATCGCACGGGCCAATCGGGTGTTCAAAGACAAGCCCGGCGGGCTTGTGGTTGACTACATCGGCATCGCCAATGAACTGAAGTCGGCCCTGCACGAGTACACGGCCAGCAAGGGCAAGGGGCGCCCGACGATTGACGCAGAAGAAGCACTCGTGGTCTTTTTGGACCAAATGGACATTCTCCGCACCCTTCTGCACGGCTGCGAATACGCTGACTTCCGCTTCAAGGCCCTGGTGGTGCTGCCTAAGGCAGTCAACCACCTGCTCAAACAGACCCACAAGGACAAAGCTAAGGAAGGCCGTCGGCTGTTCGCTGACCACGTTCTGGCTGCCAGCAAGGCCTTCGCCCTGTGCTGCACCTTGGACGGCGCCGGCGAGCACCGCGAAGAACTGGCCTTCTTCCAGGCTATCAAGGCGGTGCTGACCAAGGCCGACCCCAAGAAGGCCTTGAGCGATGAGGCCAAAGAGCATGCCATGCGCCAAATCATCTCGGGCGCCTTGGTGTCAGAGGACGTGGTCGACATCTTTGAGGTCGCGGGACTGAAGAAGCCTGACATCAGCATCCTGTCCGATGAGTTCCTGGATGATGTGCGTCACATGGAGCACCGCAACCTGGCGGTCGAGCTCCTGGAGCGCCTGCTCAAGAACGAAATCAAGGCCAAGTTCAAAACCAATGTGGTCAAGAAAAACAAGTTTTCTGACCTTTTGGAGGCGGCGCTCAACCGCTACAAGGCCCGCGCCATCGAGACGGCGCAAATCATCGAAGAGCTGATTTCCATGGCCAAGGAGTTCGAGCGCGAAGCCCAGAGGGGCAAGGAGCTTGGCCTCAGCAGAGATGAGCTGGCTTTCTACGATGCTCTGGCGATGAACGAAGCGTCGGTGCGTCAGTTGGGCGACGCTGCGCTGAAGGAGATTGCGCAGGAGCTGACCCGCAAGCTCAAGGCCAGCGCGACCGTGGACTGGTCCAAGCGTGAAAGCGTCCGAGCGGCCATGGTGGTCAAGGTCCGGCACATCCTGACCAACCACAAGTACCCCCCGGACAAGGCTCAAGAGGCCGTCGACCTGGTGATGAAGCAGGCGGAAGTGTTGTCCGACGATTGGACTGCTGCCTAGTCGTGGTGGCAGGGCAAAACAAGGAGCAGCCTGGAAATTGGGTAGATTACGGCCCCTACCACCGCCGGGTGGGGCTTAACTTTTGAACGCAATGCCCCGGCTACCGACCCGTTTACCCCTGGTTTTCCTCGTCACACTGACGCTGGCCAGTAGCCTCTCTGGAGTTTCCTGGGCCCGCGCCCCTCAGTTCGACAGCACAGCGCTTCTGACGCCACAGCCCACGAGCTTTGCGCAGTGCCCGCAGTTCTTTGCCAACGGCCAGCCACCCGCTCTCGCACCCCGCCCGCAACTGCGGGAGCTTTGCTATGAAGCGTTCGCGGTGCTGCACAGCGGCACGACCAGGACGCCGGTGTTTGTCGCGCAGCGGCTTAACCGCCAGAGCATCGAGGATGCAGACGAAAAGCGGGCCAAGCGCTTCTTGGGGTCGTCTCAGAAAACGGAATATAAAGCACGCTAAGCCGGATGCAGTGGTCGCAGCGGCCGGAACTTGCCTGCGCCGATCTTGGCGCTGCTGCGCCAGAGGTAATCGCCGGTCAGGTTGATGTGCTCCCAGCCGAGCGGCGACAGGTATTTCAACAGGCCGTCATCGACCGCTTGACCGTGGCCGCGTAGTGCGTTCGCTGCCCGTTCCAGATAGACCGTGTTCCACAGCACGATGGCGGCCGTCACCAGGTTGAGGCCGCTGGCTCGGTAGCGCTGCTGCTCGAAGCTGCGGTCGCGGATTTCACCCAGGCGGTTGAAGAACACGGCGCGGGCCAGCGCGTTGCGGGCCTCGCCCTTGTTCAGCCCGGCATGCACACGGCGGCGCAGCTCGACGCTTTGCAGCCAGTCCAGGATGAACAGCGTGCGCTCGATACGCCCCAGCTCGCGCAGGGCCACGGCCAGGCCGTTCTGTCGCGGGTAGCTGCCGAGTTTGCGCAGCATCAGCGAGGCCGTAACCGTGCCTTGCTTGATCGAGGTGGCCAGCCGCAGAATCTCGTCCCAATGGGGGTCTCCTCGTTTTCAGTGCAATAAGTGACGGTACGAAAAGCTAGCACTGG
>CAMPIF010000532.1 GCA_946886245.1 Ectopseudomonas composti
ATAGTTTGGGGAACGTCCGGGTTGACACCGGACTGGCAATTACGTGTTAGCTGTCGATGACTTGGCACTCTCCATTAGCACGCCGCCTGGCCTGATGGGTTTCGCCCCTTACGGGCGACTCACTTTCTTTGCTTGTGCAAAGAAAGTAAGCAAAGAAACACACCCCTACATACGGCCCCTGCTGCGCCGGGGTTCCCTCGCTCCATCACCACTCCAGGGGCACGCCACGAAGGGCCATCCCTGGCCCATCGTGGCTCTCGCGACATCCATGTCGCTCAACCCCTTCCACGGCGATTCCACTCGGCCTCCTGAAGGGGATTTGGGTGTCGTCTGTACCATCGCAGTTGAAGAGCAAAGGCAAAGGCCAGACGCCGCCAATTTTAACTTCGCGAAGCTTAAGCAAGCTTGCGACCCGGTCCCGTCAGAAGGCCAAGCCATCGGAGCGCACACTTCCCTCAAACCATCCGAAGTACTTTCTCTCTGCCCCAACCGAAACTCGTCGACGTTCATTTAACTGTCACATTCGTTTCATAGAGTGGTCACGTGGCCTGCAGATACTTGGGCCCGTTCCATCCAACACTATCCTGCTAGGAGCAAGGCATGAAACTGAAGCGTTTGATGGCGGCCCTGACTTTCGCCGCCGCTGGCGTAAGCGCCGTATCTGCTGTAGCCGCCGTCGACCCGGCTCTGCCGACCTATGAAAAGACTTCCGGTGTGTCGGGCAACCTGTCCAGCGTCGGTTCCGATTCGCTGGCCAACCTGATGACCCTGTGGGCAGAAGAGTTCAAGAAGAACTACCCCAACGTCAACATCCAGATCCAGGCCGCCGGTTCTTCCACTGCGCCACCCGCGCTGACCGAAGGCACCGCCAACATCGGCCCGATGAGCCGTGCGATGAAGGACAGCGAAATCCAGGCCTTCGAAGAGAAGTACGGCTACAAGCCGGTCGAAGTACCGGTCGCCATCGACGCCCTGGCTGTGTTCGTGCACAAGGACAACCCGATCAAGAGCCTCGACATGGCTCAGGTCGACGCCATCTTCTCCAGCACCCGCCTGTGCGGTGGCGAGAAAGACATCAAGACCTGGGGTGACGTGGGTCTGACCGGCGAGTGGGCTTCCAAGCCGATCCAGCTGTTCGGTCGCAACTCGGTTTCCGGCACCTATGGCTACTTCAAGGAAGAAGCCCTGTGCAAAGGCGACTACAAGTCCAACGTCAACGAGCAGCCGGGTTCGGCTTCCGTGGTGCAGTCGATCTCCAGCACCCTGAACGCCATCGGTTACTCGGGCATCGGCTACAAGACTTCCAGCGTGAAGACTGTTCCCCTGTCCAAGAAAGGCGGCGAAGCCTTTGATGCCAACGAAGAAAACGCCCTGGCTGGCAAGTTCCCGCTGGCTCGCTTCTTCTACGTCTATGTCAACAAGGCTCCGAACAAGCCGCTGAGCCCGCTGGATGCCGAGTTTCTGAAGCTCGTCCTGTCCAAGCAGGGTCAGGAAGTGGTCGTCAAGGACGGCTACATCCCGCTGCCGAAGAAAGTCGTCGACAAGACCATGAAGGATCTGGGTCTGTAACGACAGCGTAAGGCTGCAATACGAAGCCCGCCTCTATCCGTAGAGGTGGGCTTTGCTACGTCACCGTGCTGTAACTTTTCTGTCATACGAAACCGCTAAATTGGCCGGGCTCGTGAAACAGACGAAAAAATACGGCGCGCTCATGGCCGCGCAGAGAAGCTCTCAATCATGAATGACCTGGCTAGTGAAACCATGACCGCCTCCCCCAATTCCCTCGGGCTGGACTTCAACACTCCTGCCCTTCAACGCAAGCGCCGCATGCGCGCACTCAAGGATCGCCTGGCTCGTTGGGGCGTTTCCATCGGTGGCCTCGCCGTTCTCGGTGCCGTCACCCTGATCTTCTTCTACCTGGCCTATGTCGTGCTGCCGATGTTCCAGGGCGCCGACCTGGAACAGCGCAAACCGGTACAGCCGGCCTGGCTGGCCGAGGCCGGCAAGCCGCTGCTGATGGCCGTTGAGGAGCAGAATCAGGTCGGCATGCGCCTGTCCAGTTCCGGCAACGTGCAGTTCTTCGATGCCAAGAGCATGGCCGCGCTGAACGCGGTACCGCTGCCGCTGCCAGCGGGCAGCGAAGTGACCTCCGTCGGCGAGGATCAACCCGGCAGCAACCGTGTCGTACTGGGCCTGTCCAATGGCCAGGCTCTGGTGTTCGAGCACAACTACCGGGTCAGCTACCCCAACGACGTGAAGACCATCAGGCCGGTCGTGTCCTACCCCTTTGGTGAAGAGCCGCTGACGCTGGACCCGCAAGGTCGTCCGCTCGAGCACATGGGCATCAGCCTGGCCAGCGGCACGTTGGTCATCGCTGCATCCGTGGGCAGTGAGCTGCACGCGGTCAGCCTGAGCCGCGAAGAGAACCTGATGACCGGCGAGGTCAGCACCAGCGAAGATCGCCTGTCGCTGCCGCAGATCGCCGATCCGATCAAGGAGCTGATCATCGATCCGCGCCAGCAGTGGCTGTACGTGATCAATGGCAGCGCCACCGCCGACGTCTTCGACCTGCGCCGCAATGCGCTCAACGGCCGCTACAAGCTGCTCAACGACGGCTCCACCGAAGTGACCTACGCCACCTCGCTGCTCGGCGGTATCTCGCTGCTGATCGGTGACAGCAAGGGTGGCATCGGCCAGTGGTTCATGGTCCGTGACGAAGACGGCAAGGCCTCGCTGAAACTGGTGCGTGACTTCAAGATGGCCGGCAGTCCGATTGCCCGGATCATCTCCGAGCAGCGTCGCAAGGGTTTCGTCGCCCTGGATACCGCCGGCAACCTGGGTGTGTTCCACAGCACCGCGCATCGCACCCTGCTGGTCGAACCAGTGGCGGATGGCTACAGCATGGCGGCCATGTCGCCGCGCGCCAACCGCATCCTGCTGGAGAACAACGGCAGTCTCGAACGCCTGCTGCTCGACAACCCGCACCCGGAGATTTCCTTCAGCGCGCTGTGGGGCAAGGTCTGGTACGAGAACTATGAAGAGCCAGCCTACGTCTGGCAGTCGACCTCGGCCAACACCGACGCCGAGCCCAAGCTGAGCCTGGCCCCGCTGGCCTTCGGCACCCTCAAGGCAGCCTTCTACGCCATGCTGCTGGCCGCTCCCCTGGCCATCGCCGCGGCGATCTACACCGCCTACTTCATGGCCCCAGCCATGCGCGGCAAGGTCAAGCCGGTGATCGAACT
>CAMPIF010000533.1 GCA_946886245.1 Ectopseudomonas composti
CGCATGGACGGTGAAGTGACAGCCAAGGGTGACGTGTTCAGCCTCTCGGCCACCTACAAGTTCTGATTTGCAGCGCACGGATACCGGCAGGTCGAGGCTCTGTCGGTATCCGTTTTTTTGCTCCGTCCCCCATCACCCGATGCGGCCGTGCCGCACGCTATATTGCCGTTCTCTATCCGGGCCATGCACGCGCCGCTCTGCCAAGAACGGGCAAAACGGTTACACTGCGCCATCGCTGTCCGGAGTGATACATGCGCGAAGAACTGATCCAAGGCCTGCTCGATTTCCTCAACGCCTCGCCGACCCCTTTCCATGCCACCACCAGCCTGGCCATGCGCCTGGAAGCTGCCGGTTATCGGCACCTCGACGAACGCGCGCCCTGGCATACAGAAGCCGGCGGCCGCTATTACGTGACCCGCAACGACTCCTCGATCATCGCCTTCAAGCTGGGCAAGCGCCCGGCAGTCGATGGCGGTATTCGCCTGGTCGGCGCGCATACCGACAGCCCCTGCCTGCGCGTCAAGCCAAACCCGGAGCTGCAGCGTCAGGGCTTCTTCCAGCTCGGCGTGGAAGTCTACGGCGGCGCCCTGCTCGCCCCCTGGTTCGACCGCGACCTGTCGCTGGCCGGCCGCGTGACCTACCGCCGCGACGGCAAGGTCGAGAGCCAGCTGATCGACTTCTACCAGCCCATTGCCGTGATCCCCAGTCTGGCCATCCACCTCAACCGTGAGGCCAACCAGGGCTGGGCGATCAACCCGCAGAACGAGTTGCCACCGATCCTCGCCCAGCTCGCCAGCAGCGAAACCGCCGACTTCCGCGCCCTGCTCGCCGAACAGCTGGCCATGGAGCACGACTTCAACCCGGATGCGGTGCTGGATTACGAGCTGAGTTTCTACGACACCCAGAGCGCTGCCATCGTCGGCCTCAACCAGGACTTCATCGCCAGCGCGCGCCTGGACAACCTGCTGTCCTGCTACGCCGGCCTGCAGGCGCTGATCGACGCGGACGACGAGGAAACCTGCGTACTGGTCTGTACCGACCACGAAGAAGTGGGTTCCTGCTCGGCCTGTGGCGCCGACGGTCCCTTCCTCGAGCAGGTGCTGCGCCGCGTGCTACCGGACGGCGACGCCTTCGTCCGCACCATCCAGCGCTCGCTGCTGGTATCGGCCGACAACGCTCACGGCGTACACCCGAACTACGCCGACAAGCACGACGGCAACCACGGGCCCAAACTCAACGCTGGCCCGGTGATCAAGATCAACAGCAACCAGCGCTACGCCACCAACAGCGAAACCGCCGGCTTCTTCCGCCACCTGTGCCTGGAGAACGAAGTGCCGGTGCAGAGCTTCGTGGTGCGCAGCGACATGGGTTGCGGCTCCACCATCGGCCCGATCACCGCCAGCCAGCTCGGCGTGCGCACGGTCGACATCGGCCTGCCCACCTTTGCCATGCACTCGATCCGTGAGTTGGCCGGCAGCCATGACCTGGAGCATCTGGTGAAAGTGCTGACCGCCTTCTATTCCAGCCCTGAACTGCCTTGAGGTTCTGAGACGCGATGATCGAACATATCCGCAACAGCCTGCAGGAAGCCCAGCGCGCGCTGGAGGCCTTCCTCGCCAACGAACAGACCCTGGGCAACATCCAGAAGGCCGCCGAGCTGCTGGTCGAGAGTTTCGAGCACAAGGGCAAGGCCTTTTCCTGCGGCAACGGCGGTTCGATGTGCGACGCCATGCACTTCGCCGAGGAGCTGACCGGGCGCTACCGCAAGAACCGTCCGGGCATCGCCGCCGTGTCGATCAGCGATCCCAGCCATATCAGCTGCGTGGCCAACGACTTCGGCTACGACTTCATCTTCTCGCGCTATATCGAGTCCCATGGCCGCGAAGGTGACGTGCTGATCGCCATCAGCACCAGCGGCAAGAGCCCCAACGTGGTCAAGGCCGCCGAAGCCGCCAAGACGCTGGGCGTGAAGGTGATCGCCCTGACCGGTAAACCCGGCTCGCTGCTGGAAAGCCTGGCCGACGTGTGCATCTGCGCCCCGGGCGGCGACTTCGCCGACCGCGTGCAGGAGCTGCACATCAAGACCCTGCACATTCTCATCGAGCTGATCGAACGCAAGCTGAGCCCGCAGAACTACGCCTAGCGTCGCGGCACAGACCAAATGTCGGTCGCACGGCTTCTCGTAGGGTGGGCTAGCGACGCGGGAAGCGGATCGACAAGCAAGCGCTGTCGTGAGGCGTCGCGTAACCCACCAGGCGATGGATCACGTTGCGCCAATGGTGGGTTACGCCGCTGCAGATGCGCTGGTGTGATCAAGCACGTGACAGGCGGCTAACCCACCCTACGGACAGAGCCCGCAGAATTACGCCTGAACACCGAATATTCAGGCGCTGCGCAGGCGCTTCGGCGTCAGGCCCATGTAGCGGCGCATGGCCGTGGTCAGCGCGCTCTGGCTGGAGAAACCACATTCCTCGGCGATTCTCACCAACGGCAGGTTGCTCTCGCGCAGCATGCGCGCGGCGCGGTCGAGGCGGGTCTGGAGCAGGTACTGGTGCGGCGTCAGGCCGACGCTGTCCTTGAACTGGGCGTGGAAGTGGCTGGGGCTCAGGCACATTTCCTGCGCCAGCTCGGCGACGCTGATACGCCGCGCCAGGTGCTCGCCGATGTAATCATCCAGGCGCTGCAGATCCAGCGCCCCTTGCGGCTGCCGGCGCTGTTCGCCGAACAGGCGCAGGTGCAGGGCACGCAACAGAACGCCGCCAAGAGAGCGCGCCAGGATCGAGTCACTGCCATAGCGCTCCAGCTCTGCGCCGGCATAGCTCAGCAGGTGCTGGAAATCGACATCGAGGGCGGGATAACGCGGTGTTTCGAACAGACGGTGGAGCAGCTCCAGGTCTTCGCTGGGAGTGTCCTGCTCATCCAGATCGAGGATCAGCATGCGGTTGTCGCCCATGCCGGCGAACTGGTGGGCGGCATCGCCCGGCACCAGGCAGGCGCGCATGCGGCACACCTCGCCACCACGGCCGCCGACTTCGAATTCGGCGCGGCCGACCAGAGACATCACCAACTGATGATGGTCATGGGCATGTTCATGGGCCTGTTCATCCAGGCGGATCACACGGGCTTGCAGCATCGCAAAAGACTGGCGGCACGAAACAAGGGTTGCACTTTACTCCTTTCCACGCAAAAACGCCGCAACCACCCATCAGCGAAATGGTTGCACCTATAGC
>CAMPIF010000534.1 GCA_946886245.1 Ectopseudomonas composti
CCAGGCTGGCGGCGGTGAGGGCGAGGGCAGTGGCGATACGGGTCATGGTGCGCATGGTGCGGTTCCTTTTTCGATGGCCTTGTGGCCGTTTCCCGAGGGTAGACGAAGGCGAGTCGCGATCCGGGTTAATGCCGCTGCAACTTTCCTCATCTTGCCCGCAGATCGGCTGCGGCGAAGTGTGCGTCCGGTTGCCGCAGCGGCGGAAGGCCGCGTCAGGCTTGGTTATACTCGGCGCAACCAATGGAGTCGCCATGCTCGAACCCGTGCAATTACTCTCCGCCAGTCGCCAGAATCTCTGGCGCCTGACCCTGATCCGTATTCTGGTGCTGGCCGCTCAGGCTGGCTCGGTCGGTCTCGCCTACAAGTCGGGCATGCTACCGCTACCCTGGTTGCAATTATCGGTCACCCTTGGCGTTTCTCTGCTGTTGTGCCTGGGTACGGCCGTGCGCCTGCGTGGCCCCTGGCCGGTGACCGAGGTCGAGTACGCCGTGCAACTGGGCTGCGACCTGATCATCCACAGCGTGCTGCTGTATTACTCGGGTGGTTCGACCAACCCCTTCGTGTCCTATTATCTGGTGCCGCTGACCATCGCTGCGGCAACGCTGCCGTGGATGTTCACCATCGTCCTGGCCGGCCTGGCGTTGGCCGGTTACACCCTGCTGCTGGTGTGGACCCATCCGCTCGAGCTGCCCGCGGCGCGTGAGAGCCTGCTGGTCTACGGCATGTGGCTGAGTTTTGCCCTGTCTGCTGCGCTGATCACCTTCTTCGTTGCCAAGATGGCCGAGGAGCTGCGCCGCCAGGACGAGCTGCGCGCCGAACGTCGTGAGGAAAGCCTGCGTGACCAGCAACTGCTGGCCGTGGCCACCCAGGCCGCTGGCGCCGCCCATGAACTGGGGACGCCGCTGGGCACCATGAGCGTGCTGCTCAAGGAGCTGCGCCAGGAGTATCGCGACAAGCCGGCGCTGCAGGACGACCTGGCCCTGCTGCAGGAGCAGGTCAAACTGTGCAAGTACACCCTGCAGCAGTTGGTGCGCGCCGCCGAGAATGATCGGCGGCAGGCGGTGGTGGAGCAGTCCTGCGTCGAATGGTTGGAAACGACCCTCAATCGCTGGCACCTGATGCGTCCTGAGGCCAGCTACCGCTATCAGTGTCTGGGCCGTGGCACGCCGCCGCGCATCATGCCGCCGGCCGATCTCACCCAGGCCCTGCTCAATCTGCTCAACAACGCTGCCGACGCCTGTCCGGACAAACTCGACATTCGCCTGGACTGGGACCACCAGTGGCTGCGCCTGAGCATCCGCGATCACGGCGCCGGTGTGCCGCTGGCCATCGCCGAGCAGCTTGGGCGCCCCTTCTTCACCACCAAGGGCAAGGGTTTCGGCCTGGGGCTGTTCCTCAGCCAGGCCAGCGTGACCCGTGCTGGTGGCACGGTTAAGCTGTATAACCATGAAGAAGGCGGCACCCTCACCGAATTGAAGTTGCCGCGAGCCTATGGCGTGGCCTGACAAGGAAAACCCAGCATGAGCGACGAATCCCTGTTCGAAGGCGAGGAGCAGCCCCATCTGCTGCTGGTCGACGACGACCCCACCTTTACCCGCGTGATGGCGCGCGCCATGAGCCGCCGCGGCCTGCGCGTGTCCACCGCCTCCAGCGCCGAAGAAGGCCTGGCCCTGGCCAAGGATGACCTGCCGGATTACGCCGTGGTCGACCTGAAGATGGAAGGCGACTCCGGCCTGGTGCTGCTGCCCAAGCTGCTGGAGCTGGACGCCGAGATGCGCGTGGTGATCCTCACCGGTTACTCGAGCATCGCCACCGCCGTCGAGGCGATCAAGCGCGGCGCGGCCAACTACCTGTGCAAACCGGCCGATGCCGACGACGTGCTCACCGCACTGCTTTCCGAACATGCCGACCTCGATAGCCTGGTGCCGGAAAACCCGATGTCGGTCGATCGTCTGCAGTGGGAGCACATCCAGCGCGTGCTGGCCGAGCATGAAGGCAACATCTCCGCCACCGCCCGTGCCCTGGGCATGCATCGCCGCACCCTGCAGCGCAAGTTGCAGAAACGTCCGGTGCGCCGCTAAGCCTTCGCACACCCAGACCCGTAGGGCGTAGGGTGGGCTTTAGCCCACCAGTATCGTAGGGTGGGCTTCAGCCCACCAGGGGGGCAGGCCGCAAGATGGGCCTGAGCTCATCGACGCAGGTTCGCGTGGGCCAAAGCGGATCGCCGCCCGGCCCGCCCTACAACTGCGCGGCTTTTGCCCATGGCAGGAAGATGCTTAGCCAGCTAACATAGGTCGTCAGACAACCTGCTGGTGTCGTCATGCTCGCCGTTGCTGCACAAACCCTCGCCATCACCGCGCCCGTGTTCGCCATGCTGTTTCTCGGCGTGGCACTCAAACGCCTGCGCTGGATCGATACGCCCTTCATCGACACCGCTTCGAGCCTGGTGTTTCGCGGCACCATGCCGACCCTGCTGTTTCTTGGTGTAGTCAAGGCCGACCTGGATACGGCCATGCAGCCGCAGTTGCTGAGCTATTTCTTTCTGGCCACTAGTGCGTCGTTCTTCATCGCCTGGGCCTGGGCGATCTGGCGGGTGCCGTTCGAGGATCGTGGCATCTACACCCAGGGCGCCTTCCGTGGCAACAACGGTATCGTCGGTCTGGCGCTGGCCACCAGCATGTACGGCGACTATGGCCTGTCGGTCGGTTCGCTGCTCGCCGCACTGGTGATCCTTTGCTACAACGCGCTCTCGGCGGTGGTTCTGGCCATCTACAGCCCAGGCGTGAAACCCGGTGCCAAGGCCATCGCGCGCAGCATCGTGACCAACCCGATGATCATCGGCGTGCTGTTGGCGGTGCCGATTGCCTACTGGCAACTCCCGCTGCCGCAGTGGTTTCTGACCTCGGCCGAGTACTTCGCGCAGATGACCCTGCCGCTGGCGCTGATCTGCATTGGCGGCACCCTGAGTCTGGCGTCGTTGCGCCGCAGCAGCGACACGGCCATCGGCTCGGGCATGATGAAGATGGTCTGGCTGCCGCTGCTGAGCACCTCAGGCGCCTGGCTGCTGGGCTTTCGCGGGGCGGATCTGGCGATCCTGTTTCTCTACTTCGCCAGCCCGACGGCGGCGGCCAGTTTCGTCATGGCCCGCGCGGTGGGCGCCAACCATGAGCTGGCGGCGGCCATCATTGTCATCACCACCCTGGCGGCGGTGGTCGCCGCCCTGCT
>CAMPIF010000535.1 GCA_946886245.1 Ectopseudomonas composti
TCGAGAAGAAAGGCAAGAAGAACATCTTCTCCGGCCGCATCCTCGAGATCGAAGGCCTGGACAACCTGACCGTCGAGCAGGCGTTCGAGCTGTCCGACGCCTCCGCCGAGCGTTCGGCTGCCGGCTGCACCATCAAACTGCCGGAAGCGGCCATCGCCGAATACCTGCAGTCCAACATCACCCTGCTGCGCTGGATGATCAGCGAAGGCTACGGCGATGCCCGCACCCTGGAGCGTCGTGCTCAGGCGATGGAAGCCTGGCTGGCCAACCCGGTACTGATGGAAGCCGACAAGGACGCCGAGTACGCCGAAGTCATCGAGATCGACCTGGCCCAGCTCAACGAGCCGGTACTGTGCGCCCCGAACGACCCGGACGATGCCCGCCTGCTGTCCACTGTGGCTGGCGACAAGATCGACGAAGTGTTCATCGGTTCGTGCATGACCAACATTGGTCACTTCCGCGCTGCCGGCAAGCTGCTGGACAAGGTCAAGGGCGGTATCCCCACTCGTCTGTGGCTGTCGCCGCCGACCAAGATGGATGCTCACCAACTGACCGAAGAAGGCTACTACGGTATTTACGGCAAGGCCGGTGCGCGCATGGAGATGCCGGGCTGCTCGCTGTGCATGGGTAACCAGGCACGCGTGGCTGCCAACTCCACCGTGGTCTCGACCTCGACCCGTAACTTCCCGAACCGTCTGGGCGATGGCGCCAACGTGTACCTGGCTTCTGCCGAACTGGCAGCGGTCGCTTCGATTCTCGGCAAGCTGCCGACTGTCGAGGAGTACATGGTCTACGCCAAGGATATCGACAGCATGGCTGGCGACATCTACCGCTACCTGAGCTTCGACCAGATCGCCGACTTCCGCGAAGCGGCAGCGAACGCCAAGATCCCGGTCGTTCAGGCCTGATCAAAGCGTCGTAGACAGAGCCCCGCCTAGTGCGGGGCTTTTTCATGCGCGCGCACAAAGATCATTTTGCCGAACCCCGCTTGCAGCCGATGCGCCACCGTCTACCGTCTGAAATGGGGAGTCCCACGACAACCATTCAGGAGCCCATCATGAAGCCATGGATCATTGCCGCCCTGTGCCTGTTCGGCCTGGCCGGTTGCAGCAGCGAGTACATCATCACCACCACCGATGGCCAGATGCTCACCAGCGACGGCAAACCGGAACTGGACAGGGACACCGGCATGCTCGAATTCACCGATAGCGAGGGCCGCAAGCAGCAGATACCGCAAAGCAACGTGAAGCAGATGCTGGAGCGCTGAACGCGTCTTCCGGCAGCGCACATTCTGCGCACTGGCATATGCCTTGCTTTCTCTCCATGCAGTGAGCCCCTCCGGCGACGGACAAGGCCCGAACGACAACGGCGTCGTATCCGAACTCAGGCCTTTACGGCAGTGATCGGTACGGCGCCTTTTTTGTGGGCCACCCGCACAGCCCTGCAAACCTCAGCCGGCGGCTCGGAACCCAATGCGTGGATGAAGGAAGCGACATGAGCGAACAGCATATCCCTCGCGGCGACGCCCTGGCCTGGGTCGGCGGCAGCGATGCACCGGAAAAGAGCGTGCTGAACATCGGCGTCATGGCCCTGAGCGATTCCGCCTCGGTGATAGTCGCGGCCACCCAGGGCTTTGCCGAAAAATACGGGCTGAGCCTCAAACTGCAACGCCAGGCCTCCTGGGCCGGCCTTCGCGACAGGCTGCTCAGCGGCGAACTGGACGCCGCCCACAGCCTGTATGGATTGATCTATGGCGTGCAGCTCGGCCTGGGTGGCGCAACGGCCACCGACATGGCAGTGCTCATGGGGCTCAACCAGAACGGCCAGAGCATCAACCTGTCGCACACGCTGCAAACCGCTGGCGTGACCAGTGGCGAAGCACTGCATCAGCATGTGCACCAGAACAGGGCGAAACTGACCTTCGCCCAGACCTTCCCCACGGGCACCCATGCGATGTGGCTTTACTACTGGCTGGCCAGCCAGGGCATCCACCCACTGCGCGATGTCGACAGCGTCGTGGTACCGCCACCGCAGATGATCGAACACCTGGAGGCCAAGCGCATCGACGGCTTCTGCGTCGGCGAACCCTGGACCGCCAAGGCCGTCGATGAACAGCTTGGTTGTACCGTTACCACCATCCAGGCAATCTGGCCGGATCACCCCGAGAAGGTGCTTGGCTGCACCCGCGCCTTCGCCGAACAGAACCCCAACACTGCCCGCGCGCTGATCATGGCGGTGCTCGACGCCGCACGTTTCATCGACGACAGCGAAGAAAACAGGCGCAGCACCGCCCTGCTGCTCAGCGGCAGCGAATACGTCAACGCGCCAGTTTCGGCGATCACTCCACGCTTCCTCGGCCAGTACCAGGACGGCCTCGGTCACGCCTGGCAGGACGAGCATCCGTTGCGCTTTCATGCCGGCGGCCTGGTCAACCAGCCGTACCTGTCCGATGCCATGTGGTTCATGACCCAGTTCCGCCGCTGGGGCCTGCTGCGCAGCGACCCCGACTACCTGGGTGTAGCCCGCCAGGTTCAGCAACTGACCCTGTACCGCGAGGCCGCCACGGCACTGGGGATTGCCGTGCCAGGCGAAATGCGCAGCTCCATCCTGCAGGACGGAACCTGCTGGGACGGTGGCGACCCTGCCGCGTACACGCGCAGCTTCCGCCTCCACGCCCTGGCCGACAGCCCGGCTGTCGCGCTGTAACCGCCGGGAGAGCCGTCGATGCTGCGTATCCTGCTGATCAACGACACCCCGAAGAAGGTCGGCCGCCTCAAGTGCGCGCTGATCGAGGCGGGCTTCGAGGTCATCGACGAATCCGGGCTGACCATCGACCTGCCGGAGCGGGTCGAGGCCGTGCGCCCCGACGTCATCCTGATCGACACCGAGTCCCCAGGCCGCGACGTGATGGAACAGGTGGTGCTCGTCAGCCGTGACCAACCGCGCCCGATCGTCATGTTCACCGACGAACACGATCCCGGCGTGATGCGTCAGGCGATCCAGAGTGGCGTCAGCGCCTACATCGTCGAAGGCATCCATGCTCAGCGCCTGCAACCCATCCTCGACGTCGCCATGGCCCGCTTCGAGAGCGATCAGGCTCTGCGTGCCCAGCTCCAGGCACGCGATGCCCAACTGGCCGAGCGCAAGCGCGTCGAGCTGGCCAAAGGCCTGCTGATGAAGATGAAGAGCTGCAACGAGGAAGAGGCCTACACCCTGATGC
>CAMPIF010000536.1 GCA_946886245.1 Ectopseudomonas composti
CTCATCGCGCCTGGCAGCGTGCCACCGGCGCAGCAGGCGCAGTTGCAGCGCTTTGGCATCGACCTGTTGATCGTCGAACCGCAGCGCCTCGAGCAGCTCGGCGATGCCTTCGTGCGTATTGGCGAACGAGTGGGCCGGGCAGAGCAGGGACAGCGCCTGGCGGCCGAATTTCGCGCTGAGCTGGATACGCTGCGCCAGCGCTACCGGCGCGAGCAGCCCCTGGCGGTGTTCTACCAGGTCTGGCACCAACCGCTTTACACCATCGGTGGCGAGCAACTGATCGGTGACGCCTTGCAGGTCTGCGGCGCACGCAACCTGTTTGACGATCTAGCGCAGCCGGCGCCGCAGGTCAGCATGGAGGCGGTATTGGCGCGTGATCCGGACGTGATTCTTGGCGGCAGCAATGCCGAACTCACGGCCTGGCAGGCCTGGCCGCAGCTGCATGCAGTGCGCCGGGAACAGGTGTGGGCGGTGCCGGACAAGGGCCTGGAGCGGCCCAGCCGGCAGATGTTGGGTGCCATCGAGCAGTTGTGTGAGCGGATGGCGGGGGCGCGGTAGCCCGAAGCCCTTGGTGCGCCCGGCGCACCCTACAGTCGTAGGCGCGCCGGGATCCATCGCCTGGCGCACTGTTTTCATCTACACCGGCAGCGGTCGTAGGGTGCGCCGTGCGCACCGAGGTCAGAGTTGCGGCGTCCAGGTTACGGCGAAGAGCGCAGTGCGGCCGGCGCTGTTGTAGCCGAAACGGCCATTGGGCGTGCTGTAGGTCGCTTCTGCGTAATCCTTGTCCAGCAGGTTCTCCAGCTTCAGGCTCAGCCCCAGTTCCTCATTGGCCTGCCAGGCGGCGCGCAGGCTGAGCAGGCCGTAGCCGCTCATGTCGATCTGGTTTTCGGCATCATCGTAGCGACCACTGATCGCACGCCAGCCAGCACCGAGTGAGACATCGCCGAAGCGGCGGTCGACATCCAGGCTCAGCGTGCGTTTGGCCCGGCGCTGCAAGGTATGGCCGCTATTGCGGTCACGTGGGTCGATCAAGGCCAGAGCGAGATTGGCCTGCCAGCCGAACAGCTCCTGCTGTACGGCCGCTTCGAAGCCATTGATCCGCGCAGTCTGGACGTTTTGCGGAATGAAATTTTCGTCGAGGACGATGGCATCTTCGATGTCGGTTCGATACACGGAAGCCTGCAATGAACCTGTGTCGCTGTAGCGGCTACGCCATTGCAGCTCGTAGCTTTCGGAGCGTTCGGCTTGCAGGTCGGGGTTGCCGTACCAAGGATCGTAGAGATCGTTGAACGTCGGCGCTCGGAAGCCTTCGCTGTACGACAGGATCAGGTCATTGGCATCGTCCAGGGGCAAGGTCAATGCCGCGTTCCAGGTGTTCTCGCTGCCGAACTGCTGGTTGTCGTCGTGACGCAGCCCCAGTTCGGTAGAGAATGTGTCGCCGCTGTAGCGGTGCTGGACGAAAGCCGCGCGGTTCCAGCGTGAGTCCTCGGCGAAGGCCGTGCTGCTGTGCAGGCGATCCTCGTACCAGTCGGCACCGACCAGCAGTTGCTGGTTATCGCTGAGCGTCAGGGTATTTACCCAGCTCGCCGAGTCTCGATAGGTGGTGTAGGTAAAGAATGAATAGTCTGGCGCTGCCGGCGAGTCATCACCGCTATCGCGCTGGTCTTTGCTGTGGCCTATTTCCAGACGGCTGTTCCAGTGCTCGTTGAGCTGGCCATCGATGAAACCGGAAAGGCTGCTGACCTGAAAGTCCGTCGTCGGCAGCAGGCCGGTAAAGACGTCGTCATATTCCACCTGTCCGCGCTGATCGAGCGCGCTGAAGCCAGCCTGTAGATCATCATTGAAGCGGTGCGACAGATTCAGGCTGAGCGAGCGGTTGCGGTAGGCGTCGTCGTCACCATTGGCGCCGAAACCGTCGCGGGTCGCGTCAATGCCGGTTGTCTCGTCCAGGGCGGCGCCCAGGTGAAAGCGCGTACGCTCGTCACCGCCGGAGAGGCCAAGGCTGCGCTGGTAGGTGCTGTCGCTGCCAGCCGCCAGGCGCGCGTAGGGCCTGAGGCCCGAACCGTCGCCCTGGCGGGTGAAGATCTGAATCACCCCGCCAATGGCGTCGGAGCCGTAGAGTGCCGAACGGGCGCCACGGACCACTTCGATGCGTTCGATCTGTTCGGGGGCGAGAAACTCCAGGCTGCTGGTGCCGCTGGAGGCCGCCGCGATGCGTTGTCCGTCGACCAGCACCAGGGTTTGCGCCGTGCTGGTGCCGCGCAGGAACACGCCTGTCTGGCTGCCGGCACCGCCAGTGCGGACCACGCTGAGGCCGGGCACGCGCTCCAGTAACTCGGTAACGCTGCTGACTTGCAGGCGCTCGATGTCGGCGCGTTCGAACACCGTGGTGGCTGCAGTGGTTTGCGCTTGCGGTTCTGCCAGACGCCCGGAGGTGATTACCAGTGGTTCGCTTGCGTAAGGCTCGGCAGCCAGCAGGGCAGCAGGCATGACGCTGATGGCCAGCGCCAGACGAGACAGTTTCATTATCTTTCCTCAAAGGTCGGCAGACGTTCGAGGAGGGCAGGCGCAAGCGCGGGCAGGGCGGCGCTTGACCGTGTCGCCCTCCGCAACACCAGTCGCACCGCCTTGGCCGGTCTCCGGGCTCTCGACCCGCGTCCGCCTTCCCGGGTCTGGCCCAGTGGCTGTTGGACGTGGCGCACGCTCAGCGCTTGCTGTCGATTACCGTTGCGGGGGCAGCGTCGGCATTGCTCGTGAAGAGCGCACCGACTTCCCGTTTAACGCCGCTTGCGCAGCGCACCCTGGCGGAACATCAATGGCGCGCACCTTAGTGCGCGCGAGTATCAATGACAAGCAAGCCGCGCTCATTCAGCGATGAGCGGGCTTCATGCTCAGGCCTTGAGCAGGCTCAGGCGCTCACGTACCGCGCGTTCGATACCCGCGTCGTCGAGGCCGCATTCGGCGAGCATCTGGCTGGGTTTGGCGTGTTCGACATAGTAGTCCGGCAGGCCCAGGTGCAGCACCGGTACCTGGCGATTTTCTGCAGCGAAGAATTCGCTGACCGCGCTGCCGGCGCCGCCCATGATGCTGTTTTCCTCGAGGGTCACCAGCAGCTCATGGTTGCCTGCCAGTTCGCGCAGCAGGGCTTCGTCCAGGGGTTTGACGAAGCGCATGTCGACCACGGTGGCATCGAGCGCTTCACCGACTTGCAGC
>CAMPIF010000537.1 GCA_946886245.1 Ectopseudomonas composti
GCTCATCGGCCACCTTGGTTTCCTGCAGGCCGATCACGTCCGGCTGGTGTTTTTCGATCAAGGCTTGCAATTGATGAGGGCGCGCACGCAGGCCGTTGATATTGAAGGAGACGATTTTCATGGGCAGCAGGTCCTGGGCTGACGGGTATGCCACGAGAGACACCCCGGATGACGAACGCCTGCGCAGCATGCCCTCCCTCATCCGGCGCTTCGCGCCACCTTCTGCCGGAGGGCGAAGGGTGCAAGGAGGACGTCGCTGCGTGACTTTCAGATTGAACGGCGATGCTAGCCGATCCTCGGCGCTCGCGGCCAGCGCCTGGCGGGTGTCATGCGCTGGTGCTAAGTTGGCTGGAACGCGCTTGACCCACAACGCATAACAACAGAGGTCCGCCATGCCCAACAACGCTCCAGCAGAAGTGCGCATGCTCGATGGGGGTTACGCCCGCGAGGTCCGTTCGCTGCTCTACCATGCCTATCGTCATGAGCCGACCTTCGCTTATCTGTTCGACGCGCAGCGACCGGGTTTTGATCAGCGTGTACGCGCGACGATTCGCGAACTGGTGCAGCGGCACTTCGCCGAAGATCTGCCGGCCATCGGCCTGCTGATCGATGATCGTCTGATCGGCGCGGCACTGATCGCTCCACCGCAGCGCCGCCTGGATATCACCGAAAGCTGGGGTTGGCGTCTGCGCATGCTGCTGAGCACCGGCTTCAGCTGCACCAAGCGCTATCTCGAATACCACGATGCGGTGCTTACCAGTCTGCCGCCCGGGCCTTACCACGTGCTGCCGCTACTGGGTATTCACCCCGAGTTTCAGGGGCAACATCGCGGCGAGCAGTTGCTCGAAGCGCTGCATGACTGGTGCGCGCAGGACAGCGGCTCGCAAGGCGTAGTGCTGGACACCGGCAATGCTCGCTATCTGGAGTTCTACCGGCGCCAGGGCTACGAGGAAATCGGCGAGCTGGCCATTGGCCCGGTGGTCGAACACGTGTTCTTTCACCCCAACCCGCAACCGGTGGTCAGAGCCAGCGCCTGAACTCCGGCTGGCTGGCGCACATGCAACGGCTCTGGCAAGGGCTCTGCTCCGTGGTAGCATCCTCCGCCATGAGTGTATATGGACATTTTCGGTGCAGCCTGGCGCTGCTGCTGATCAGTACCGGCGCTTTCGCAGCGGGCGAGCTGGACGTACGAATCACCCCGAACAATTCGGCTCTCAAGGCCAATATTGAAGGTTATGTCGGCGCCTTCGACGGGCGCGATGCACAGTCGTTGCGGCGTTTGCGTCGCATCGCCGAGAGCGAGGCCGACAAGGCGGCTCAGGCCCTGGGCTATTACCAGGCGCGCATTCGTAGCCGTATCGAGGAGGGCGAAACGCCGCGCCTGGTGCTCGAGGTGGAGCCAGGCGAACGCATTCGCCTGCGCAACGTCGACATCCGCATCGAAGGTCCGGCCAGGGAACTGCCAGCCTTTCGCGTCCCCAGTGCCAGCCGCTTGAAAGCCGGTTCGGCGCTCAACCATGGACGTTACGAAGACGCCAAACGGCTGATCCAGAATCAGGCCTCGCGCTACGGCTTCTTCGACGGTCGATTCTCGCGGCAGCGCCTGGAAATCGATCCGCCGGCCGGGATTGCCGATATCGAACTGGTGTTCGTCAGCGGGCCGCGCTACAGCCTGGGCGATATCGCCTTCAGCGGCGACTTCCCGTTCGATGAAGAGTTGCTGCTGCGCATGGTGCCGTTCGAGGCGGACACACCTTACGACTCCGAGTTGATCGCCGAGCTGTATCAGGCGCTGCAGTCCAGCGGCTATTTCGAGTCGGTACGGGTCGATGCCATCCCGACCCAGGCCGACCAGTTGCGCATTCCCGTGGCGGTGGCGCTGCAGGTGCGTGAGCCGCGCAGCATGGGGCTGGGGCTGGGATTTTCCACCGACGTCGGGCCGCGCCTGCGTGCCAACTGGACGCGTCACTGGCGCAATCCGCAGGGGCATAGCTACGGGGTTGAAAGCGAATTGTCCGCCCCGCGGCAGAACGTCGGTCTGTGGTACGACATTCCCGGTGATCCGCCGCTGACCGACAAGCTGCGCCTGGCCGGCGGCTATCAATATGAAGAGCTGGCCAGCAAGGACAGCTTGAGCCGGCTGCTCACCCTCGGTCCGGAATGGTACAGCCAGCGTCCCGGTGGCTGGCAACGCGTGCTGTCGGTGAAATGGCAGCGTGAGGAATATCGCCTGGGTGACGATTCCGGGCTGAGCACCCTGTTGATGCCGGGCGTCAGCTATTCGCTGCTGCACAGCGACAACCGCCTCGACCCGAACCAGGGCTATCGTGTGCAGTTCGACCTGAGCGGCGCTGTCGATGGCGTGCTGTCCGATGCCAATGTGCTGCATGGCAATGTCATGCTCAAGGGCCTGACCACCGTATTCGACAATCATCGCCTGTTGGGTCGAGTGCAGTTCGGCGGTACCGAAACCAATGGGTTCTCCGCCGTGCCGCCGTCGCTGCGTTTCTTCGCCGGTGGCGATCAGAGTGTGCGCGGCTACGACTACCAGAGCCTGTCGCCGGAGAATAACCAGGGCGACAAGATCGGTGGCCGCTACCTGTTCGCCGCCAGTGCCGAGTACCAGTACAGCCTCACCGACAAGTGGCGCCTGGCGACCTTCATCGACCAGGGCAACTCGTTCAACTCGCTGGACATTCCCACCTTGAAGACCGGGGTCGGCTTCGGCGTGCGCTGGGTTTCGCCAGTTGGCCCGCTGCGTCTGGACCTCGCCCATGCACTGGACGACGACGGCGGCGTACGCCTGCATTTCTCCATGGGGCCCGAGCTATGACCCGGCGCTTGCTGAAAGGCCTGGCTGCCGGCCTGCTGTGTCTGGTGCTGGTGCTCGTCGCCCTGTTGTGGACGCTGCTCGGCACCCAGGCGGGCAGCCGCTGGTTGCTGGCGCAGGTGCCGGGCCTGCAGGTCGACAGCTTCGCCGGGCGCCTGGGCGGTGCCTGGCAGGCGGATGCGCTGATCTGGCAGCAGGACGAGCTGCGTGTGGAGTTGCAGCAGCTGGATATGGCCTGGTCGCCGTCCTGTCTGTTGCGACTGACCTTGTGCCTGGATCGTCTGCATCTGCAGCGGGTGGCCGTGACCCTGCCCGACAGTGGGGACGCCAGCGACGAACCGCTGAGCCTGCCGAACCTCAAGCTGCCACTGCGCTTG
>CAMPIF010000538.1 GCA_946886245.1 Ectopseudomonas composti
GAGCGCCGAACCATGCAGACGCGAATTGCAGTGGGAGATGGCGAAGGGGAGGTGGCAGCGGTGCTTGCCGGTCACGGTATCGGGCAGTTACCGACCTGGCTTACGCAGCGCCACATTGAACAGGGCACGCTCGTCGAGGTACTGCCAGACCTGGCTACGGATGGTTTGCCCATGCATTTGATCTGGCTGAAAAATCGCGAAAACGTCGCCAAGGTCAGAGCCCTTCTGGACTACCTGCGCCTCCGGCTTACGCCGTATGGAACGAGAGTCTCGACAGATACGGCGGAGCACTGATCACGCCGAATCATGCTCCGCATTGATCAGAACCGACGCTTTCAGGTCGCAGGTGCCTGCTCCTGCCGGGACGCCAGCTTGTGTACCAGCGGCACCAGCATCAGAGCCATGACGGCGATAGCCGCAGCCGCATAGCCAAGATACTCGAGCCCCAGGTTGGCAATGGTCATGCCGCCGACAATGGCGCCAATACCGATGCCGGCATTCGCCGCCGATACGTTGGTGGTGCCCGCCAGTGCCTTGGAGTGGGAGACCGAACTCATGACCCGGACCTGGCTGACCGGATAAAGAGCGGTATTTGCAATGCCCCACAGGCCCAGCGCAGCGCAGAAGATCAGGCCCACATGAGCGAACGGAACAATCGCAGTCATGCCAATCGCCAGCAGAAGCAGAAAGAGCACGCTGGCCTTGATCGGGGACACAGCAATCGCCTTGCCGCCAATCCAGTTGCCGATCAGGCCGACTGCGCCGAATGCCATCAGCCACCATCCGATATTTTCCGGATGCACGCCCGCCACGCGCTCCAGGATGTCGGCCAGGTAGGTGTAGGCGGTGAACATGGCGCTGAACACGACGATGGAAAGAAGAACATTCGAAAGGAAATAGGGTTCCTTGAAAATCTTCGCTTGCTGCACAAAGTTCACCTTGGCAGCGCGGGAAACGGCAGGCATGAACGCCACAATTGCCAGCGCCATGATCATCGATAAGCCGGCGAGCAACCAGAATGCGCCCCTCCAGCCGAGCGCATTCGACACCAGAGTGCCCAGCGGAATGCCGAGCAGCATCGCGGCAGAGATGCCCAGGTAGACATTCGCGATCGCCTGGCCTGCTTTTTCGGGGCCGACCAGTTGCCCTGCGGTTTCACTGGCGGTACCCCAGAATCCGGGCAACGCCCGTGCAGGCACCAGGCGCGCGACGGCGAGAAGCCAAAAGCTGTCCGATACCGCCGCAAGCGAGTTCGAGGCGGCGAAAATCAGCAGAATGGCCACGAACAGCGTCTTCCGATCAAGATGAGACAGCATTGCCGTCAGCGGTGGGCCGAAAATCATCACCGTGAAGGCAAAAAGGGTCACCAGTTGGCCAGCCATGGAGATGGAAATATCCAGGTCTCGGGCAAGAGCAGGCAGGAGGCCGACGATCAGAAATTCAGTGGTGACGATGAGAAAAGCGGAAAATGCCAGGATGGCGACGCTAAGGCCGGCGCCTCGTTGCGAGCCGACAGGGTGAGAGGCTGATTCATGAACAGACATGGGCGGAGCTCCGATAAGAACGGCCGCGAGTCTATTGATTATTTATGTTCTTATTTTTGTCATTTATTCATTCTATTAATGAAATAATTTCTTTAATTGGTTGGGTGCAGCTGAGCGCGGCTCGGCCGACCATCCGCCTGCCGAGAGGCCAGGCCGCCCATGCACTTCGCCAGCCCCTTCATCCACAACGGCGGCAACCTCCTCACCCGGCAGGACATCCCGGGTCACTCCAGTCTGGTCATGACCAGGCGCACCAGGCGCCGGAGCATTTGGCCGAGGCGGTGAGGCTGAATCCTGGCGCGGAGATATCCGCCCTGCTTGGCGTGGAACCCTGTTGAATCCTGTTCGGATGCGGGCAAGATTTCCTCCATGGCTCAACCCTCGGCGAGCCGATTCAGTCCAGCCTTAGCCACGGGTGAAGAAACCGGCCCCAGAGTCGGCTTTTTTCGTTTCCAGGCACAGGGCATGGTGCGTACAGCTTTCTTCGTCGACGGCGATAACCGCCATTACGGCGTCCTGCATGGCTCCGATCACAAGTGGTTGGACCGGGCTGCTCTGCTGAGCACTGTCCTTCACATCCAGGATCCCGCCTCGGAGGTGGCATCGGTCGATTACTTCACCTCTCCTGTGATCGCTCGTCTTGCCACACGTGGCCCGGCTTCGAATGATGCTCAGCATCGGTGCATTCACGCCCTGCAAGCTAGAGGTGCCCAGGTTCAAACCCTTGATGAGGAGTGAACCAGATGAATAACCCAAAGAGTAAAGGTTGAGGTGAGGGGCAGGCGGTGTCTTGTGTTTCAGGGGCGTTCAGTGTCTTACATACGGTGCGTATGTTTTATTTGACATGCAATCCGTATGTGATAGTTTGAAGGCTCACATCATCTGGTCTGACTGCAAACGACGCATCCTCACGCCGCTTGCCGAGTGATGGTCTGCCAGCGTTTCCCAAGGGCGCGCTGCAAGTCGCCAGCCTCGCTGGATCAAGGCTGCTGAGGTGTGCGGGAAGTCCCCATCGCAAGGGATCAGCGAGGGGCGATCCATGGCAGGCGGCGGCTGCGCAATAGGGTTGGGCGGGGCTGTGGATATTTAATCTTCGCTGGATTGAACATGAATGATTTCAAGCACCACCGCGGTTACTCGGCCATGTACCGAGAAGGGCATCTGACACTCGGGCTCTATTTTGCGATCGAGTCATACGCAGGCGCCATTCCGGATATGGACATAGAGCAGCAGATCAGTACGGCAAAGATGGCTGAGGCTCATGGATTCTCAGCGCTTTATTTCCGTGATGTACCGCTGCATGTGCCGTCGTTCGGGGATGTTGGGCATATCTACGACCCTTGGGTATTCATGGGCTACGTAGCGGCGCACACGGCGCGTATAGCCCTGGCCACTGGCAGTATCGTCACGACATTGCGCCATCCGCTGCACCTGGCCAAGGCGGCAGCTTCGGTCGATCGGCTGTCGGGGCAGCGCCTCGTGCTTGGTCTGGCAACGGGCGACAGGCCGACGGAGTTCGCCGCATTCAACGCCTCTATCGATGACCGCCAGGCGTTCTTCCAGGAATCACTGGCCGTTATGCGCAAAGTCTGGAGCGAGGAGTTTCCCAGCATCTCAACGCCGAGGGTCGAGCTACATGGTGCAGACCTGCTGCCAAAACC
>CAMPIF010000539.1 GCA_946886245.1 Ectopseudomonas composti
GTTCGCGGTTGACCAGATCGAAAGCGTCCACGCGCACTTCGCCCATCAGGCTGACCAGGACCAGCTCGCCGCCCTTGCGCAGACAGGCCAGGGCAGCATCGAGGCTGGCCTGGCTACCGGCGGCCTCGAAGGCGCAGTCAACGGCGCCACCTTCGCGCAAGCGCGCCCCCACCTCGCCGTCGCGGGCATCGAGCAGCCGGCTGGCACCGAACTCCCCGGCCAGTGCCAGCCGTTCGGGACTGATATCGACCGCCGTGATGTCCTCCACGCCGCGCAAACGAGCCAGTATCACCAGTAACAGGCCGATCGGGCCGAGCCCGAACACCACGCAGCGTCGCCCCGCTGTCAGGCTGCTAAGACGCAGGGCGTGCAAGGCCACGGCAGCCGGTTCGAGCACGGCAGCCTGGCGCAGACTGACGCGTTCTGGAAGGCGATGCAGCATATAGGCAGGTACCAGCGTCCTCTCGGCAAAACCACCGTCGCCCATCAGCCCGATGAAGCCCATCGACTCGCACAGGTTGTATCGGCCCTCCTGGCAGTAACGGCATTCGCCACAACGGTATTCAGGCTCCACCGCCACCCGATCGCCAATCTCCAGGCCGCTGACATCAGTGCCGATGGCGCTGATCACGCCACAGAACTCGTGCCCCAGGGTCAGTGGCGCACGGCAACCGGAGATCGGATGGGCTTCGGCGGTTGGAATCGCATGCGGGCCGTCCTGATACTCATGCAGGTCACTGCCGCAGATTCCGCAGTAGGCGATCTGTAGTTCGACTTCCCCCGCACCTGGGGCCTGGAGCTGGAGGTCTTGCAGACGCAGATCACGGGCAGCATGCCAGCGCAGTGCTTTCATGGTTGGTTTCCTTGCAGGACAGGGGAATCCACGATGCGGCGGGCCGACAGGGCAGGCGCGGTTTCCTCGAGGAACAGCGAGAAGAAGGCGGCCAGCAGAGCACCGCCACAGGACATCCACATGACGATGGACAGGCCGAAACGATCAGCCGCAAACCCGGCGATGGTGGGCGCGACGAAACCGCCGATCAGCTCGCCGAGCCCCATGATCAGGCCCAGGGCTGTGGCGATGACGGCGCGAGGCACGGTCTCGGCCGGGATGGTGGCCATGAACAGGGTGAAACAACCCAAACCGGTGTAGGTCAGCAGCAGCAAGAGACCGAGGCTGGTGGCGTTCGGCGCATAGAGCAGCACCAGTGGGCAGCAGGCCGCCAGCAGGGAGAAGATCACCAGGGTTGGCCGGCGCCCGATCCGATCCGAGATCGCCGGGACGGCGAACCCCCAGACCACCCAGGCAGCCCCCAGGCAACTCATCAGGTTACCCATGGTCGTGGGGCTGAAACCACGGCTATTGACCAGGAAGCTGGGGGCAAAGGAAATGAGTACGACGAACCACATGATGAACACGCAACTGATCAGCGTACAGAGCAGGATGTTGCGACGCTTGAGCAGTACCAGGAGGCTACCTTGCGCAGCTTTCGTGCTCACCGTGGGCGCGCTTTCGCGTACCTGGTCGGGGCGCGCATAGCGCCATATCAGCCAGGCGATGAGCAGGCCCGGCAGCAGCGAGACGATGAACGCATGGCGCCAGCCGAAGGACTCGGCGAGCGCCACCAGCACGGGCGGGCCGATCACGCCACCGAGCAGGCCCGCCGCCGCTCCTTGCAGCAACCCCATGTTCAAACCGCGTCGGTGTGGCGAGGAAGCCTCCACCATCAACGATTGGGACAGGGGCAGGATGGGGCCTTCAGCGAGCCCCATGATGGCGCGAAACAACAACAGGCTGAGGAACCCGCCCACCAGCCCGGACAACGCCGAACACAGCGAGAACAGGATCACCGCCACCACGAGCAGCGGCTTGCGCAGGCCACTGCGATCGGACCAGGCGCCGACCAGTGCACCGGAAACCGCCCAGGCCAGGGCGAGCACGGAAGAGAGCATGCCGAGGTGGCTGTTGCTCAGTTGCAGCTCCTCCTGCATGAACGGGAACAGGAACGACAGCGCCAGGCGGTCGAAGAAGACGAATCCGAAGCTCAGAAACAGCACGCCGAGCAGGACGTTTTCGTAACGGGCGTTGTTCTTGTCATGGGCCACGTTGAATCTCCAGGCCGGTTTGACCGGCCAGCAGGACGGCGCGCGGCACGCGAAGCCGAGGTCAGCGGAACAGGGAATCGATATAGGCGGCGCCGATGCCGATCTTTTCGTAGTGCGCGCGACACATGGCGATGTAGTCGTGAACATCGAAGAAGCCGTCGGGATTGCCCTGTTCGTCGAGCCAGATCAGCGGCCCCTTGACGATGAAGAACGTGCGCATCGGCTCTTCGTGCTCATAGGCGACCAGCGTGTGCCCCTCGCCGGGTGTCTCATAGACAAAGTCGCCGGCGGTCGCGGTCCAGTCGTGTTCCAGATAGCCCCACTTGCCGCTGATGGTGTAGGCGAACACCTCATGCGGGTGGTAATGGCGATTGACCAAACCGGCGCGGGTCGCCAGCAATATGTCGCACCAGCGGTTCTCGCCTGGCGAAATCCACAGCGGCCGCGACTTCACGGTATCGGTGAAGGGTACATAGAGGCTCTCGTCGTCCGCAGGCGCGTTGTGCAGATAGACTTCCGGCTTGGCGTCCGGCTTGAAGCAATCGGGGATGGGTTGGAGACCTTTCCAGAACTCACGGTTGGCGGCTTCGGGCATGGCTGACCTCTGTCGTTGTTGTTGTCGGTGACAACGACTATAAGCAGCGCCCCCAGGGCGGGTTTGCCCCTGCCCGCCAGAAGATTTGCGTTTTTCGGACATGGCTGCACGCCGTCGCTCGCGCAGGGCGAGCGATTGACCGGGGTGGGATCAGGTGCTAGTGATGAAAGCCCTTAGGCCCGCTTGGCGGTTCCGAGCCTTTTTCCGAAGGCTTCGAAGGGTCTTCGCAGCATTGCAAGAGAACAATAAAAATGCCGCCACATGCCTTGCTCGAACCCCGTCGAGCCAGCACCCTGGACGTTCCCGAGGAGCAGCGCCTGGCATTCTGGGAGGATTACAACACCTCCATTCTGGTAGGCCTGAAATGCACGTCCTATTCCCAGGCCGGATTCCTGGCAACCCAGGACAACCTCGGTTTCGAACGCCTGCGCATAGCACGCATCCACAGTAACGAGCACGTGATCGAACGGGACCGTTCCATGG
>CAMPIF010000540.1 GCA_946886245.1 Ectopseudomonas composti
AAAAAATATATTTATTACTGTCCGCATCAACCCTATTTCGCTAACCCAAGCAAGGTCTCACTCAGCGCCTGCGCCGCCCTGGACAGCTGATGCCCGGCCTGGTGCAACAGCCCCACCCGACGCGACACCTGCGGCTCGCTCAGCGGCAGGCAGCGGGCACCCAGCTCTTCCATCTGCTGCAAGCACAGCTGCGGCACGGCGCTGACGCCGAGGCCTTCGGCGACCATACGCCCGACCGTCACCAACTGATGGCTCTCGAACGCCACCGGCAGCTTGCCGTGGCTGGAGATCACGCTGTCTTCCAGCAGCAGGCGCACCGCCGAGGGGCGTTGCAGGGTGATGAAGGGCTGCTCCAGCAACTGCGTCCAGGTCAGCGCCGACTGCCCGGCCAGCTCGCTGGCCGCCGGCACCACGGCCACGAAACGATCATCGTACAGCGGCGTGAACTGCAGACCGTCGAGGGTCGCCGGCTCGAAGGCGATGCCCAGTTCGACGCGGCCATCGCGCACCATCTCCATCACCTGTTCGTTGATCACGTCGTGCACCGCTACGTTGACCCGTGGGTAGGCATCGCGAAACGCGCGCAGCGCGGCCGGCAGGCGGTTGCCGGCGAACGACGGCATGGCGGCCACCGCCACCTTGCCCATCTGCAGGGTGAAGTGCTGGCGCAGCAGATCCTCGGTGTTGTCCCAGTCGGCCAGCAGGCGCACGGCAATCGGCAGCAGCGTCTCGCCCTCCGGCGTCAGCGCCACGCTGCGGGTGGTGCGCACCAGCAACTGGCCGCCGAGCGATTGCTCCAGATTCTTGATCGCCAGGCTCAGTGCCGGCTGCGACAGGTGCAGGCGCTCGCAGGCCTGGGCGAAGCTCAGGCTCTGCGCCACGGCGAGAAAGGCGCGTAGCTGCTTGACGGTCATTGATTTATTTACCTGATCAATCAAGAGGAAAAACAAACTTAACAAATAAGCTCATAGCGCAGAAGCTTGGCCACAGCCTGGCAGTGCTCCTGCCCCACAACAACAAGAGGCAGCCTCGAATGAGCGGACTCGACAAACGCGTCGGCAGCTATGCAGAAGCCCTGGACGGCCTGCAGGACGGCATGACCGTGCTGGCCGGCGGCTTCGGCCTGTGCGGCATCCCCGAGAATCTGATTGCAGAGATCCGCCGCCGTGGTGTGCGCGACCTCACCGTGGTGTCCAACAACTGCGGGGTCGATGGTTTCGGCCTCGGCGTGCTGCTGGAAGATCGGCAGATCCGCAAGATGGTCGCCTCCTATGTCGGCGAGAACGCCCTGTTCGAGCAGCAGCTGCTCTCCGGCGAGCTGGAAGTCGAACTCACCCCGCAAGGTACCCTGGCCGAGAAGCTGCGCGCCGGCGGCGCCGGCATCCCCGCCTTCTTCACCGCCACTGGCTACGGTACCCCGGTCGCCGAGGGCAAGGAGGCGCGCGAGATCAACGGCCGCCACTACATCCTCGAACCCGCCATCACCGGCGACTTCGCCATCGTCAAAGGCTGGAAGGCCGACCACTTCGGCAACGTGGTCTACCGCCACACCGCGCAGAACTTCAACCCGGTGGTCGCCAGCGCCGGACGCATCACCGTGGTCGAAGTGGAAGAGATCGTCGAACCCGGTGAACTCGACCCGACGCAGATTCACACCCCCGGCATCTACGTCGACCGGTTGATCTGCGGCAGCTTCGAGAAACGCATCGAAAAACGCACGCTGCGCGCCTGAGGAGATACCAGCATGGCTCTTACCCGTGAACAAATGGCTCAGCGCGTCGCCCGTGAATTGCAGGACGGCTTCTACGTCAACCTCGGGATCGGCATCCCCACCCTGGTGGCCAACTACGTGCCCGAGGGCATGCAGGTGATGCTGCAGTCGGAAAACGGCCTGCTCGGCATGGGCGCCTTCCCCACTGAAGACGAGGTGGACGCCGACATGATCAACGCCGGCAAGCAGACCGTCACCGCGATCAAGGGCGCGGCGATCTTCGACTCGGCCCAGTCCTTCGCCATGATCCGTGGCGGCCATGTCGACCTGACCGTGCTCGGCGCCTTCGAAGTGGACGTACGCGGCAACATCGCCTCGTGGATGATCCCCGGCAAGCTGGTCAAGGGCATGGGTGGCGCCATGGACCTGGTGGCCGGCGCCGACAACATCATCGTCACCATGACCCACGCCTCCAAGGACGGCGAATCCAAGCTGCTGGAGCACTGCAGCCTGCCGCTGACCGGCTGCGGCTGCATCCGCAAGGTGCTGACCGACCTGGCCTACCTGGAAATCGAGAACGACGCCTTCATCCTGCGCGAGCGCGCGCCGGGGGTGAGCATCGAGGAAATCGTCGCCAAGACCGCCGGTAAACTGATCGTCCCCGAACACGTGCCGGAAATGAGCTTCTAAAGTTGTCTACCGTTCCGTAGGCGCCACCACGCACGGCGTCTACGGAACGTTTTTCTGCATTGTGGGAGGCGCTTTAGCGGCGAGCCTTTCTCGTCGCGGCTAAAGCCCCTCCCACAATACGCGGCCCATCAGCCAAGAGGACTCCCCATGCAAGACGTCGTCATCGTTGCCGCCACCCGCACCGCCATCGGCAGCTTCCAGGGCAGCCTGGCCGATATTCCCGCGCCGGAGCTCGGCGCCATCGTCATCAAGCGCCTGCTGGAACAGACCGGCCTCGACGCCGCCCAGGTCGATGAAGTGATCCTCGGCCAGGTACTTACCGCAGGCAGTGGCCAGAACCCCGCACGCCAGGCTGCCATCCGCGCCGGCCTGCCCCATGCCGTGCCAGCCATGACCCTCAACAAGGTCTGCGGCTCGGGTCTCAAAGCCCTGCACCTGGCCGCCCAGGCCATTCGTTGCGGCGACGCCGAAGTGATCATCGCTGGCGGCATGGAGAACATGAGCCTCGCGCCCTATGTGCTGCCCAAGGCCCGCACCGGCCTGCGCATGGGCCATGCGCAGATGCTCGACAGCATGATCGTCGACGGCCTGTGGGACGCCTTCAACGATTACCACATGGGTATCACCGCCGAGAATCTGGTGGAGAAATACGGCATCAGCCGTGAAGCCCAGGACGCCTTCTCCGCCGCTTCGCAACAGAAGGCCGTGGCGGCCATCGAGGCTGGGCGTTTCGATGCAGAGATCACTCCAGTGCTGATCCCGCAGCGCAAGGG
>CAMPIF010000541.1 GCA_946886245.1 Ectopseudomonas composti
ACTCATAGGTGTGCAGCTTGCCCCATTGCCAGTTGCGACGCTCGACGCCCAGGCGGCTTTCCAACAGCTCGATGCTGGCGGCCAGGCTGCGCGCGAGTATGGTCGGTTTGTCTTCCTGCTCCGGCGTGCGGATGTCGTTCCAGAACGGGCTGTCGGCACGGCCAAGCAGATGATCGGCCTGCGCCGAGTAGGAGGTGTTGGCGGTTTGCACCAGCGCCTTCCAGGCCGGGCTGTCTTCCGGGCCCAGCTCGTCGAGGAAGATCTGCCGCGCGCTTTCATGCAGGAAGGCGCCGTAGATGGCGGCATCGGCCGAACCAGCGGCGAGCTTGCCGTCGAACGCCAGCAGGCGCTTCAGGGCTTCATCGGCACGGGCGCGCTGACCGGCGGGCAGGGCGGCGATGGCCTGGCGCAGCGAATCGTGCATGACCGGGTCGTTGAACATGGCCTGCAGTTTGGCGACGAAGGGGGAGGTCTGGTCGTACTGCATGGCGATCATGCTGCGACCATCGTGACGGCCGTTGCCGGCCAGTTCGGCGATGCGCTCGGCGCGCTCCGGGTAGTACCAGGAGCTGGACAACTGCATGCCATAACCGGGCGGCACGCTGCGCTCATTGGCAGTGCCCAGCCAGCCTTGCGGCGGGTCCTGATCGTAAGGGTGCAGCATCGGGTCGGCGAAGCCATCCCAGGCGTAGCGTTCGTCCCAGCCGGGCGAGGGCAGCAGGCCACGACCTTCGCGGCGGTTCGGGTAGCGACCGGTGACCTGCCAGCCGATGTGCTGGGCATCGGCGAAGACGATGTTCAGCGGCATGGCGCGGATTTCCCGCGTCGCCTCGAAGGCCTGCTCCACCGATTGTGCGCGTGACAGGTCGAAGAAGGCATCGAGGCTCTGGTCACGCTCGAACTGGGTGGTTTTCAGTGCCAGGCCATAACCGCTCTGCAGCGCCAGGGGCTGCAGCATATGCTTGCGTTCGCCCAGTACCGAGTTGAGCAGCGGCCCGTTGCGGGTCTCGTAGAGCGTTTCACGGATCGGGCGCTGGCCGCGAATGAAGAACGTCTCCTGGCGCTCGCTGACCGGCAGCCACTTGCCGCCGGCCTGATACATCAGGCGGCTGCCCTCGCGCTTGATGCGCTCCAGATAGATATCCTGGTTGTCGCCCATGACCATGGTCATGCCCCAGGCCAGCTTGCCGTTGTAGCCGGCGACCACGGCCGGCACGCCCGCCAGGGACACGCCGGCGGCCTGGTACTTGGGCGAGCGGATCTGCACGAAATTCCACAGCGAAGGCATGCTCAATGGCAGATGAGTGTCGTTGGCCAGTAGGCTCTTGCCGCCACGGCTACGCTGCGGGGCGATGGCCCAGTTGTTCGAAGCGGCGACGCCGAGCATGTGCTGTTCGGCGATCTGCGCCGCAGTGCGGGAAATCGCCTGCAGGCCCGGCAACTGGCCCTTGAGGTCGAGGCCAGCGAGTTTTTCCGCCTCGGCGAAGGGCAGCGGTTCGTCCGGGTAGATCGGCAGCAGCCAGGGCAGCTTGTCGGTGCCCACCTGCTGGGCCATGGTCAGCGCAGCGATCTCTTCCTGCAGGTTCACCGCCAGGCCGAAGTTGAGCAGGCAGAACAGCAGCACCGAGTCCTCGGGCTTCCAGTACTCGGGGCGGTAGCCGGACTCGGCAAGATCCATCGGCAGGCGATCGCGGTAGCGGAACATATAGGCGTTGACGCCACGCGAATAGACCTCGAAGAAGCGCTTCAGGCGTGGCGAGGCGTCGGCGTAGAGAATTTCCGCATTCTTTTTCAGGTTGACCGCGCGCATGAAACGGTCCATTTCCAGCACGCCGGGCCCGACCATCTCGGCCAGGCGACCCTGAGCCAGCAGGCGCATGCCGACCATCTGGCCGAGACGGTCACCTGCATGCACGTAGCCCAGGGTAAACAGGGCGTCGTGGAAATTGCTCGATTCGATCAGCGGCATGCCGAGGGCATTGCGCCGCACCGACGCACTTTCGGCCACACCCTGAATGCGCTCGACACCACGCGTCGGTGGCACGCTGTCGGCATAACGGCTGTTGAGCAGGGACTGGCAGCCGGCGAGGCTGATCAGTGAGGCGGCAATAGTCAGGCGAGCCAGCGTGCGCATGGCGAATTTCCTTGGTGTGCGGACGGTCGCGGGCGGTCGTGCACGGTCCGGCCACCAAGGCGCCCACGTTATTAGGGTGGCGCTGCCTGGGAAGAGGCCGCAGACGCTCGTCTGATGCCTCGTCAGCCCTTCGTCCAGCAACCAGCGAGCGGCGATGCGCGCGGCGGCCTTGTGCTGCAGTTCCAGCTCGTTGAAGCGTTTTTCGAAGCGGCGCCGTTCGGCTTTGTCCAGGGCCTTCCAGGCCGCATGGGTGGGCACCTCGGCGGTCGCCTCGAAGAGCAGATGGAACACCTGGCAGCGGTTGTCATTGCTCAGGGCACTGTCATAGTTGTCGAGCAGCACCTTGATGCGGATGGCACCTTCGATCAACGGCAACTGCTCATCGAGCAGGCTGCTGGCGAGGATGTGCAGATCGCCACCGATGCGTTGCTGGCGCTCTTGCTGCGCTTGCTCGTGCACGCGCTGGTTCGCCCACACACGGCGCCACAGGTGCCAGGCATAGGCGGCCAGCGCTGCGATCAACAGCAGACCGGTCAGCAGCAGGATGAGGGTCAGAGCATCCATGCGCGGTTCAGGCGCCGTGGCACTTCTTGTACTTCTTCTCGCTGCCGCATGGGCAGGGATCGTTACGGCCGACGTCCTTCAGCGCGTTGCGCACCGGCTCCTGATGGCCATGGTTGCAGTGCGGGCCGTGCACATGGCCGTGATCGTGATGATCGTGGTCATGGTTGCAGTCAGGGCCGTGGACGTGGGGTTGGTTGCTCATGGTGTTACTCGTGCAGGTTATTCGGGGATGAAATCGCCGGGGATTATCTCGCCATTACGCGCCATGTGCACGCTGCGGCCGAACAACATGCCGGTTTTTACCTTACCCTTGAGGCTATAGCGAATCGGCACGTCCGGTTTTTCCAGTGCCTTGACGATCTGCCGCACATGGCGCCAGAGGTTGGTGCGCACCGGTACGTCGAAGGTGTGGTGGCCATGGGCAGGCACGGTGAACCACTCGTTGGAGTAGCCCTCGG
>CAMPIF010000542.1 GCA_946886245.1 Ectopseudomonas composti
GATGCTGGCGAATACCAGGAACAACTGGAATTTCTCGATGTGCTGCAGGGCCTGATCGTCGCCTTGCCCGCTCAGGCCGGCCGCGCCGAGCTGGAGCAGGGCGCTGCCAATCTGCGTCAGGCGATTGCCCAGCGCCAGCCGGGCGAGGAGGTTGCTGGCGCCGCGCGCAAGCTGGGCTCACGCCTGGCCGAGCTTTATCAGGTGGCGCAGAGCCCGGTGCTGACACCGGACCCGGAACGCGGTGCGCCGCTCTACGCGCAGCACTGTTCGGTATGCCATGGCGATATCGGCCTGGGTGACGGGCCTGCTGGCGTCGGCCTGGAACCCGCGCCGGCGAATCTGCGTGATGCCGCACGTCTGGACCGGCTGAGCCTCTTTGATCTCTACAACACCCTCGGCCTGGGCATCGACGGTACCGATATGCCGGCCTTCGCCGATCAGCTCGACGACCGTCAACGCTGGGACCTGGCGGTCTATATCGCCGGTTTCACTGCAGCACAGACGCAGGGCCAGACACGCTTCGCCATGAGCGAGCTGGCCGGCCGCACGCCTGCCGAAATCGCTGCTGACGGTGGCGATGTCGCCGCGTTCCGCGCGCTGCGCGCGCATCCGCTGCTGGAGCAGCGCGGCCCGCAGCAACTGATCGGTTACACCCGTGAAACGCTGGAGCGCAGCCTGCAGGCCTATCGCGAGGGTGATCACGAGCAGGCTTATGACCTATCCGTAGGCGCTTATCTGGAAGGCTTCGAACTGGTCGAAAGCGCCCTCGACAACCTCGATGCCCTGCAGCGCAAGACCACCGAGCGCGCCCTGATGGCCTATCGGCAGGCGCTGCAGGATGGCGCGAGCGTTGCGCAGGCTGCCCAGGTACTGGAGCAGGCCAAGGTCGAGCTGGACAAGGCCGCTGCGCTGCTGGCCGATGGCGCGATGGACGACAGTCTGAGCTTCTTCGCCAGCCTGTTGATTCTGCTGCGCGAGGGGCTCGAGGCGATTCTGGTGCTGGCAGCGATTCTCGCCTTCCTGCGCAATACCGGACAGCAGCAGGCGGTACGCAGTGTGCACATCGGCTGGGGCCTGGCACTGCTCGCCGGTGTCGCGACCTGGGCGGTGGCGGCCTACCTGATCGACATCAGCGGTGCTCAGCGCGAGCTGCTCGAAGGCGCCACGGCGCTGTTCGCCAGTGTGGTGCTGCTGTGGGTCGGTGTGTGGATGCATGACCGTCGCCACGCCGCCGCCTGGCAGGACTACATCAAAAGCAGCCTGGTCGGTGGTGGTGGTCGTTTCGGCTTCGCCATGCTGGCGTTCTTCTCGGTGTATCGCGAACTGTTCGAAGTCATCCTGTTCTACGAAACCCTCTGGCTGCAGGCGGGGCCCGCCGGCCATGGCGCGGTGCTGGCTGGCGCCGCCGCGGCTCTGGTGCTGTTGATCGGCCTGGCCTGGGTGATTCTGCGTGGCTCGCGCCAACTGCCGTTGGCGACCTTCTTCGGCGTCAATGCGCTGCTGCTGTGCGTGCTCTCCGTGGTCTTCGCCGGCCATGGCGTGGCTGCGCTGCAGGAGGCTGGCGTGCTCGGCACGAGGCCGGTGGCCTTCTTCGAGTTCGACTGGCTGGGCATTCATGCCGACGCCTGGAGCCTGTCGGCTCAGGGCCTGGCGCTGGCCGGCATCGCGTTGCTGTATGGGCGTAGCCTGCTGGGGGAGCGTCGGCGCATGGCCGAGCAGGCCTAGGCAACCGAATCAGGCATGCACGAGGGTGAGCTTTGCCCGCCCTCGTTGCGTCATAGCGTGAACCGCCGCTACGACAGCGGGTCTCAGTGCACCTAGGCTGCTTCCAATCCCTTTGCCGAGTGCGCGCATGTCTTCCTCGATCCACTCCACTCATTACGCCGACAGCCCCGATCTGGCGCTGGCTGTATTGCGTCACCCCGCCCTGGAGCAGGCACTTTCAGCGGCCTGTGCCCAACTTGCTGTACGTGAGGCCTTTCTCGCTGCGTTGCGCGATCCGGCCATCGGCCCGCAGCCGCGACTGCTGTTGGCAATTTCCGGCGCCGACATGAGTGGCCAGCGTCGCCTGGCGGCACTGGTCGCCGAGCTGCTGCCGGACGAGGTGGAGCTGGATCTGATCGAATTGGCCGAGGACAACCTGTCGCGCGCCGTGCGTGAGCGCTGCGAGCCGTTCTACCAGGCCTGAACCGCGCGCCTGCTGGCATACTGGGCGCTGGTTTCTCTGCGGAAGTTGCTGCATGCGCGTATGGATCGACGCCGACGCCTGCCCTCGGGCGGCGCGGGATCAGGTGGTCAAGTTCGCCCTCAAGCGGGGTTTCGAGGTGGTGCTGGTCGCCGGCCAGGCCGTCGCCCGGCCGAATTTCGCCTGCGTGAAACTGATCGTGGTGCCCAGCGGGCCGGATGCCGCCGATGATCATCTGGTGGAGCATGCGCTGCCCGGCGAGCTGGTGATCTGCAGCGACGTGCCGCTGGCCGACCGCCTGGTGAAGAAGGGCGTTGCCGCGCTCGACCCGCGTGGTCGCGAGTTCGACGAGCGCAACATGGGCGAGCGCCTGGCGGTGCGTAACCTGTTCACCGACCTGCGCGAGCAGGGCCAGGTGGGCGGTGGTCAGGCGCCGTACTCGGAAAAGGACCGGCAGGCGTTCGCCAATGCGCTGGACCGGATTCTCACGCGGCTGAGTCGATAGCTGCCCCCGGATTGCATCCGGGCCTGGGGCGTATGGCAAACCCATTTTCAGCGTTGCAGCCCGGATGAAATCCGGGAATGGCGGGCTCGGTCAGCCACACAGATAGGTGCCAGTGCCCACCGCCACCAGCACGCCCTCGTCGTTGTGCAGCTCCATGCGGATCACTGCCACCTTGTTGCCGGCGCGCAGGGGCGTGGCCGTGGCGCTGAAGCGCTGCCCCCGGCCCGGGCGCAGGTAATCGATGCGCAGGTCGATGGTGCCGAGCTTGGACAGCTTGCTCATGCGTTCGGCCGGCGGCAGGTGCTGGTGGTTGGCGAAGGCGCCGATCAGCGCCATGGCGCCGCCGCAAACGTCGAGCAGCGAAGAAATCACCCCCCCATGCAGAATGCCGTGGACGAAGTTGCCGATCAGTTCGGGTTTCATCGGCAGGTGACCATGCAC
>CAMPIF010000543.1 GCA_946886245.1 Ectopseudomonas composti
TATCGGCCTGGCCCTGCTGGCCACCGCGCTGATGGTGGCGGCGCTGGCTTTCTACCAGCGTCTGCAGGGCAGCGGCTGGGGTCGGGCGATGCGCGCGGTCAAGTCGGCGGAAATCGCCGCCCGTTCGCTGGGCTTCAACCCGATGCAGACCAAGACGCTGGCCTTCGCCCTGTCCGCCTGCCTGACCGGAATGGCCGGCGGCCTGGTGGCGCCGCTGATGATGTTCATCAGCCCGGATTCCTTCCCTTTCTCGCAGTCGATCCTGTTCGTCCTGGCGGTGATAGTCGGCGGCAGCGGTACGCTGTTCGGCCCGGTGCTCGGTGCGCTGTTGATCGTGCTGCTGCCGGAGATGCTCTCTGGCCTGGCCGAGTACCGTCTGCTGATGTTCTCCATGCTCCTGCTCGCGGTGCTCTGGCTGGCGCCGCGCGGAGTGCTCGGCGCCCTGCAGCAGCGCTGGTGGCAGGCGCCGCCGGCCTACGCGCCGAAGAGCGCCAACCGTCACCTGCTGGCGCGCTGGTTCGAGCGTAGCGGCGGCGAAGCGCAAGGGCTGCAGGTGCGCGATGTCGGCATCCGCTTCGGCGGCGTGCAGGCGGCCAGCGCGATCAGCTTCAGCGCCGAGCAGGGCAGCATCACCTCGGTGATCGGCCCCAATGGTGCCGGCAAGACCACCCTGCTCAACCTGATCAGCGGTTTCTATGCGCCGGATAGCGGGCAGATCGAACTGGAGCGGCAACTCGCCGGCTTGCCGGCCTGGAAGATCGCCCGCGCCGGCATCGCCCGCACCTACCAGACCACCCAGTTGTTCGGCGAGATGAGCGTGCTGGAGAACCTGCTGGCGGCCATGCAACAGGGCCAGCTCGGCCTGCCGCTGGCGCGACCGCCGGCCGAGCAGGAAGAGCTGGCGCTGAACCTGCTGGCGCTGGTGGGCTATCGTGGCTCGGTGACCTGCGCCGCGGACGATCTGCCGCACGTCGACCGGCGTCTGGTGGAAATCGCCCGCGCCCTGGCCAGCCGGCCACGGGTATTGCTGCTCGACGAGCCGGCCGCCGGTCTCAGCCGGAGCGATACCGACCGCCTCGCCGGGCTGTTCAAGACCCTGGCCGGCTTCGGCATCGCGGTGATTCTGGTGGAGCACGACATGCCGCTGGTGATGGCGGTGTCGCAGCGCATCCTGGTGCTCGATGCCGGCCGTCCCATCGCCTGGGGCACCCCGGACGAGGTGCGACAGGACCCTCGGGTGGTCGCCGCCTACCTGGGCAGCACCGACTACCAGGCACAGCCGCGTGATGCCGCCTGGGACGGCAGCCGCGACGCCAGTCTGTTCGTCAAGGATCTGCTGGTCGACTACGGCGCCGCGCCGGTGGTGCAAGGGGTGGATCTGCTGGTCAATCCTGGCGAGCTGGTGGCGATTCTCGGTGCCAATGGCGCCGGCAAGTCGAGCATCCTGCAGTGCCTGGCCGGGCTCAAACGGCCGTCTTCGGGCCTCGTGGTGCTGGACGACGTCAGTATCGAGAAGGCCGAGGCCAGTGCCATCGCCGCGCGGGGCCTGGCCCTGGTACCGGAAGGCCGGCAACTGTTCCCCCAGCTCAGCGTGCGCGACAACCTGCTGCTGGGCGCCTACACCCGTACCGACAAGGTGGATGCCGAGGCCGAGATCGAAGCCATCCTGCGCCGCTTCCCGCGCTTGCGCGAACGCCTGGAAAGCCCGGCCGGCTTGCTTTCCGGTGGCGAGCAGCAGATGGTCGCGGTGGGCCGCGGGCTGATGGCCAAACCGCGCATCCTGTTGCTCGACGAGCCCTCGCTGGGCCTGGCGCCGGCGATGATCGCCGAACTCTACGATGCCCTGGCGAGCCTGCGTGACGAGGGTGTGACCCTGCTGCTGGTGGACCAGATGGCCAACCTCGCACTGCAGGTGGCCGACCGTGCCTACGTGCTGGAGACCGGGCGTATCGTCAAATCCGGCAGCGCTGCCGAGCTGCGCAACGACCCCGAGCTGGAAGCCGCTTATCTGGGGGAGAGCGCCGCATGAGTGCCCTGTATCTGCACAACCTGCGTTTGCCGGACGCGCCCACCCAACTCGCCGAACTACGGGTGGAACAGGGGCGCTTCGTCGCTGCGTTCAGCGCCAACGCCTGCCCGCGCGAGCTGGACCTGGGCGGCTGCCTGGTGCTGCCGGGGCTGATCGAAACCCATATCCATCTGGACAAGGCCTGCATCCTCGAACGCTGCAACCTGCGCGCCGGTACCCTGGCCGAGGCTATCGCCGAAACCTCGGCGGCCAAGGCCGCCTTCACCGAGGCGGATGTCTACCAGCGCGGCGCACGGGTGCTGGAGCTGGCCATCGCCCAGGGCACCATGCATATGCGCACTCACGTGGAGATCGACCCGCAGATCGGCCTGACCGGCTTCAACGCGGTGCGCCGGTTGCAGGCCGACTACGCCTGGGCGGTGGACCTGCAGATCTGCGTGTTCCCCCAGGAAGGGCTGCTCAACAATCCGGGCACCGAGGCGTTGCTGTGCCAGGCGTTGGCGCAGGGCGCCGAGGTGCTCGGCGGCTGCCCCTATACCGACAGCGATCCGCATGGGCAGATTCGCCGCTTGTTCGAGCTGGCCGTGGTGCATGATTGCGATCTGGACTTTCACCTGGACTTCGACCTCGACCCTGCGGGCATGACCCTGCCCGAGGTGCTGCGCTGTACCGAACAGCATGGCTGGGGCGGCCGGGTTACCGTCGGCCATGCCACCAAGCTGTCGATGCTGGCGGCCGAGCCGCTGCAGGCGATCACCGCGCAACTGGCTGCGGCCGGTGTGCAGGTGACCTGCCTGCCGAGCACCGACCTGTACCTCGGTGGTCGGCAGTGCAGCCATGCCAAACCGCGCGGCCTGGCGCCACTGGAGCGGTTGCACGCCGGCGGGGTGACCTGTTCGCTGTCGACCAACAACCTGGGCAATCCCTTCACCCCTTACGGCGACGCCTCGCTGATCCGCCAGGCCAACCTCTACGCCAACGTCGCCCAGCTCGGCACCACTGCCGAGTTGCAGACCTGCCTGGGCTGGATTTCCAGTGATTCGGCGCGCCTGTTGCGCCTGCGCGACTACGGCCTGGCACCCGGTTGCCAGGCGGATTT
>CAMPIF010000544.1 GCA_946886245.1 Ectopseudomonas composti
GCCGAGCCGCCGCGCCTGACCCTGGCCGATCTTGCCGAACGCTACCGCCTGAGCGAACGCGAACGGCGCCTGCAGGTACGTGCCGACTCGCCCCTGGCCAATCAGGTGCTCAACGAACTGCAGCTGCGTCGCGAGCACGGCATCAACGTCATCGCCATCGAGCGCCGCCAGCGCCTGCGCACCCTGCTGCTGATGGCCAGCGGCAATACCCTGCTGGAGCCGGGCGACGTGCTGCTGGTGGACATCGCCAGCCCCGCCATCGGCCTGCTCGGCAGCTACCAGGCGCTGGGCCTGGAACCGATGCCGTTGCCACATTCGTATTTCAGCCTGCACGCCCATGAGCTGGGCCTGGCCGAAGTGGCGCTGCCGCCGGAGTCGCAACTGCCGGGCAAGACCATCCAGGAGCTGGGCTTTCGCTCGCGACACAAGCTCAACGTGGTCGGCCTGCGTCGCCAGGGCCAGGCGCTGGAAGGGGTGTTGGTGGACGAGAAACTCAAGGCCTCCGACACCCTGCTGGTGGCCGGCGCCTGGCGCGACATCCACCGTTTGCAGGGGCTGAACCGCGATTTTCTGGTGCTCAGCCTGCCAGCGGAAGTGGCCGAGGTGGCGCCTGCTGTGCGCAAGGCCCCCTACGCCCTGCTCAGCCTGGCAGTGATGGTGATGCTGATGGTCAGCGGCCTGGTACCCAACGTGCAGGCCGCGCTGATCGCCTGCCTGCTGATGGGCGCGTTCCGCTGCATCGACCTGGACAGCGCCTATCGCGCCATTCACTGGCCAACGCTGATCCTCATCGTCGGCATGCTGCCCTTCGCCCAGGCCCTGCAGCAGACCGGTGGCGTCGAACTGGCCGTGCAGGGTCTGGTGGGCGGCCTGGGCGATGCCGGGCCACGGCTGATTCTCGCCAGCCTGTTCGTGCTTACCGCAGTGATCGGCCTGTTCATCTCCAACACCGCCACGGCGGTGCTGATGGCGCCGGTGGCCATTGCCACGGCGCAGGCGCTGGGCGTCTCGCCACTGCCCTTCGCCATGACCGTGGCCCTGGCTGCCTCGGCCGCGTTCATGACGCCGATCTCCTCACCGGTCAACACCCTGGTGCTGGGGCCCGGTCAGTACCGCTTCGGCGACTTCGTGCGCATCGGCGTGCCTTTCACCCTGCTGGTGATGATCGTCAGCGTGCTGCTGGTACCGCTGATCTTTCCGCTCTGAGACAGCTCACGCCGCACTGCGGAAGAATCGCCGGCCGGCGCGGCGCAACCATCCACCCTCGGAGGTGTCGGCACTGAGCCGGCGCAGGTTGTCGTTGATGGCTTCGACGTAATTGCGATCATCGCTGCGGATGTGACTGAACAACCAGCGCCCCAACAAGCCCTTGAGCTCATCGGCAATGTCCTCGCCGCCGATGAAACGCTGGCGGTAGTCCTCCACGCGCTTGATAAACAGCGCGTGCACCCTTTTGTGTGCCTTGGTGAAGACGTAGCCCGCCTCTTCGAGCATCGCTTCCTCGAAGGCGAAATGTGAAACGGTGTAGTCGATCAACTCGTCGATCACCGTACCCACCTTGACCTTGCTGGCGGTGCGCTGGGCATCGTCCAACTGATTGATCATGGCCACGATGCGCTTGTGCTGATCGTCGATGACCGCGATGCCGGTATCGAGGTCGTCGCTCCATTCCAGGTATGTCATGGTGCCTCCTAACTGCTGACCGAAGAGGCGCGCAGTCTAAGGCCGCAGGCGAGTCCGCGATTGACCTGGATCAACACAAGGTCAGCCACTTTATGGCCACTTGCCAGCTTTCATTGATCGCAGCACAGGTCGCTCCCGCGCGGCCATGGGTTACGAGCTGCAAGCAAAGCATGCGAAAATCCTGCGCCCGAACCGCCAGATGCTCGTTCATGCCTCAGTTGCCGAAACGCCCGCGCAAGCCCGCCCCCGCCGCCGTGAAAACCGCACCGAGCAAGGGCGAACTGCATCCGCGCAACCGTCACCAGGGGCGTTACGATTTTCCCGCGCTGATCAAGGCCAGTCCCGAGCTGGGCGACTTCGTCATCAGCAATCCCTACGGCAAGCCGAGTATCGACTTCGCCAACCCGGCAGCGGTCAAGGTGTTCAACCGCGCGCTGCTGGCGCAGTACTACGGCATTCGCCACTGGGATATTCCCGACGGCTACCTGTGCCCACCGATCCCGGGGCGCGCCGATTACCTGCACAACCTCGCCGATCTGCTGGCGACTGATAACGATGGGCAGATTCCTCGCGGCGCCATGGTGCGAGCACTGGATATCGGCGTCGGCGCCAATTGCATCTATCCACTGATTGGTCGCTGCGAATATGGCTGGCAGTTCATGGGTGCCGACATTGCCAAGGAAGCACTGGCATCGGCACACGCCATCGTCGCCGCCAACCCGCAACTGGCCGGCGGCGTCGAGCTGCGCCAACAGAGCAATGCCGAGCACATCTTCCTCGGCCTGCTGCAGGCGCAGGAGTACGTCGACCTGAGCCTGTGCAACCCGCCCTTCCACGCCAGCGCCACCGAGGCCACCAGCGGCAGCACGCGCAAGTGGCGCAACCTGGGCAAGCTCGACCCCAAGCGCACGTTGCCGGTGCTCAACTTCGGCGGCCAGGCGGCCGAGCTGTGGTGCCCGGGTGGCGAGGCAGCCTTTCTCAAGCGCATGGCCAGCGAAAGCGCGCAGGTGGCCGGACAGGTGCTGTGGTTCAGCAGCCTGGTGTCCAAAGGCAGCAACGTCGAACTGCTGCAGGGCTGGCTGGCCAAGGCCGGCGCACTCGAGGTCCGCATCTTGGGTATGTCCCAGGGACAGAAGCAGAGTCGTCTGGTGGCCTGGACGTTCAAGAACGGCGAAGAGCGCAGCACCTGGAGCAAGAGTCGCTGGCGCTGAGACCTGCTGGTGCGCGCGGCGCACCCTACCTGGAAGCGACCTTGATAGCGAATTAGGCCGTAGGATGCGCCGTGCGCACCAATCTCCCTACCAGGGTAACCAGCCACCGAGTGTCAGCCACAGCCCGGCCACCGCCCTACTCGGCAACGTCACCGGCACGCCGCTGCATCCCTGATCGACACTGCGGCTGATGAAGCAGGGAATAGCTACTGGAGTCTGTTCGCGTAGG
>CAMPIF010000545.1 GCA_946886245.1 Ectopseudomonas composti
GTCTACGTGATGACCGGCAAACAGGTCTACAAGGACATGGTCAAGTTCTGGGGCAAGCTGTTCGGCATCAACTTCGCACTGGGCGTCACCACCGGCCTTACCATGGAGTTCCAGTTCGGTACCAACTGGGCCTACTACAGCCACTATGTTGGCGACATCTTCGGCGCACCTCTGGCTATCGAGGGATTGATGGCCTTCTTCCTCGAGTCCACCTTCATCGGCCTGTTCTTCTTCGGTTGGGATCGCCTGAGCAAGCTGCAGCACCTGACCGTCACCTGGCTGGTAGCGATTGGCTCGAACCTCTCGGCGCTGTGGATCCTGATCGCCAATGGCTGGATGCAAAACCCGGTGGGCGCCGAGTTCAACTTCGAGACCATGCGCATGGAGCTGACCGACTTCGGCGCACTGCTGTTCAACCCGGTGGCGCAGGTCAAGTTCGTGCATACCGTGGCTGCTGGCTACGTCACCGGCTCGATCTTCGTCCTGGCCATCTCAAGCTACTACCTGTTGAAGAAACGCGACCTGGGTTTCGCCCGCCGCTCGTTTGCCATCGCCTCGGCCTTCGGCCTTGCGTCCATTCTCTCGGTGATCGTCCTCGGTGACGAATCCGGCTACGAGATCGGCGATGTGCAGAAGACCAAGCTGGCCGCCATCGAGGCCGAATGGGATACCCACCCGGCACCGGCCGGCTTCACCCTGTTCGGTCTACCCAATCAGGATGAGCAGCGTACCGACTACGCCGTGAAAATCCCTTACGCCCTGGGCCTGATCGCCACCCGCTCGCTGGACAAGGAAGTCAAGGGCATCAAGGACCTGCTCATCGAGCACGAGGCGCGCATTCGCACCGGCATGACCGCCTATGAACTGCTGGAACGGCTGCGTGGTGGCGACAAGTCGGCCACGACCCTCGCTGCCTTCAACGAAGTGAAGAACGACCTGGGCTACGGCCTGCTGCTGAAGAAGTACACGCCGAACGTGGTCGATGCCAGCGAAGCGCAGATCAAACAGGCGGCGCTGGACACCATTCCCAACGTGTTCAGCCTGTTCTGGACGTTCCGCATCATGGTCGCCTGCGGCTTTCTCATGCTGGCGCTGTTCGCCTGCGCTTTCTGGGCCTCGGCAAAGAAGAACGAGGAAAGCAAACCCTGGTTGCTCAAGTGGGCGCTGTGGAGTCTGCCACTGCCCTGGATCGCCGCGCAAACCGGCTGGTACGTGGCCGAGCATGGCCGCCAGCCCTGGTCGATCGGTGAAGTGTTGCCCACCCATCTGTCCACCTCCAGCCTGTCGGCCGGTGACGTCTGGGGCTCGCTGATCGCGTTGATCGCCTTCTACAGCCTGCTGCTGGTGGTGGAGATGTACCTGATGATCAAGTTCGCCCGCCTCGGCCCGTCGAGCCTGCACAGCGGACGCTACCACTTCGAGCAACAGCAGCCGGCCCACGCCTGAGGACTTCGTCATGTTCGATTACGAAACCCTGAAACTCGTCTGGTGGGTGCTGATCGGCGTACTGCTGATCGGCTTCGCCCTGACCGACGGCTTCGACATGGGCGCCATGGCGCTGATGCCCTTCGTCGGCAAGACCGACAACGAGCGCCGCGTCGCCATCAACACCATCGCCCCGCACTGGGACGGCAACCAGGTGTGGTTCATCACCGCTGGTGGCGCACTGTTCGCGGCTTGGCCGCTGGTCTACGCGGTGGCCTTCTCCGGGCTGTACTGGGCGATGCTGCTGGTGCTGTTCGCCCTGTTCTGCCGCCCGGTGGGCTTCGACTACCGCAGCAAGCTGGAAAACACCCGCTGGCGCAGCGCCTGGGACTGGGCCCTGTTCGTAGGCGGCGCGGTACCGGCGCTGGTGTTCGGCGTGGCCTTCGGCAACCTGTTCCTCGGCCTGCCGTTTCAGCTCGACGGCATGATGCGTTCGAGTTACCACGGCTCCTTCTTCGCCCTGCTCAACCCCTTCGCCCTGCTCTGTGGCGTGGTCAGCCTGAGCATGCTCTGCGCCCATGGCGGCGCCTGGCTGATGCTGCGCACCGAAGGTGACCTGGCAGCACGCTCGCGCCGTGCCACCTACCTCAGCGCCTTGGTATTCCTGATTGGTTTCCTGCTGGCCGGTAGCTGGCTGGCGCTCGGCATCAAGGGCATGAGCCTGGCCAGCGTCGTCGATACCGGCGCCGCACTGAACCCTCTGAACAAGCAGGTGCTGGCCGACAACGCCGGCTGGCTCGGCAACTACAGTCGCTACCCACTGACCCAGGGCGCTCCCGTGCTCGGCGTAATCGGCGCACTGCTGGCGATTCTCGCCAGCATCTGGCGCCGCGCTGGCCTGGCCTTCGCAGGCAGCAGCCTGATGATCGTTGGCGCCATCTGCACCGCCGGCTTCGCCCTGTTCCCCTTCGTCTTCCCGTCGAGCCTCGATGCGGCCTCCAGCCTCACCGTGTGGGACGCGGTGTCGAGCCACAAGACCCTGGGCATCATGTTCGTCGTTGCCTGCATCTTCGTGCCGATCATCCTGCTCTACACCCTGTGGAGCTACATCCGCATGTGGGGCACGTTGAACGACAGCAGCATCGAAGCCAACCCACACGGCCTGTATTGAGGAGAAACGCGATGTGGTACTTCACCTGGATTCTTGGCGTACTGCTGGCCAGCAGCTTCGGCATCATCAATGCCCTTTGGCTGGAAACCACGCAGGATCTCGACACCGAGAGAGAGCATGAGTGACATCACCCTGAGCGAGCGCGCGCCACTGCGCGTGCTCTCCTGGCTGCTGGCAACGCCGCTGGCGCTGCTGCTGTTGATCCATCCCGGCGCCATGCTCGACAGCCAGGGGCGCTACAGCCATTCGCTGCTGATGCTGGTGATGTGGGGCGTGTCCAACGCGTTCATCCACGGCGTCGGCTTCGCCCCGCGCCACTGGCTGTGGCGCGCCCTGTTCTCGCCCTGGCTGGGCTTGGGCCTGTGCGGGCTGGGCTATGCCTTGCTGTATCTGGCGCAGATGACCTGATACGCAAACGACAGAAACGAAAACGCCGCTCGATTGAGCGGCGTTTTCGTTTATTTGGAGCGGGAAACGAGACTCGAACTCGCGACCCCGACCTTGGCAAGGTCGTG
>CAMPIF010000546.1 GCA_946886245.1 Ectopseudomonas composti
TGACCATGTCGTGCTCGAGAAAGCTGTCGAGGGTGTGGTTGATCGCGCCCTCGGTCGAAGTCTCCAGCGGCACCACGCCGAAGTTGACAGCGCCTGCAGCCACCTCGCGGAACACCTCGTCGATGGCCGCCATCGGCACGCTGATCACCGCGTGGCCGAAGTGCTTCATCGCCGCCGCCTGGCTGAAGGTGCCTTCAGGGCCGAGATAAGCGACTTTCAGCGGGTTTTCCAGCGCCAGGCAGGAGGACATGATCTCGCGGAACAAGCGCGCCATTTCCTCGTTGCCCAGCGGCCCTCTGTTGCGCTCCATCACGCGCTTGAGCACCTGAGCTTCGCGCTCGGGGCGATAGAAGACGGGCGACTCGCCCTCCTTCAATTCCTTCATCTTCACCCGCGCGACTTCTTCGGCGCAGCGTGCACGGTCGCTGATCAGCTCGAGAATACGTTCGTCGAGGTTATCGATGCGCACACGCAGCGCTTGCAGTTCCTGCTCCGAGATTACATCCGTCATCAGGCGTGCTCCTTCTCGAACTCGGCCATGTAGGCCACCAGCGCCTCGACTGCATCCATACCAACAGCGTTGTAGATCGAGGCACGCATGCCGCCGACCGAGCGATGCCCTTTCAGGTTGAGCAGGCCACGCGCATCGGCGCCGGCGAGGAAGGCCTTGTCCAGCTTCTCGTCAGCCAGGCGGAACGGCACGTTCATCCAGGAGCGCGCGTTATGGGCGATGGGGTTGCTGTAGAAGTCGCTGTCGTCGATGGCCTTGTACAGCAGGTCCTTCTTGGCGCGGTTGATGCGCTCCATGGCCTCGACGCCGCCCTGCTCCTTCAGCCACTGGAAGACCAGGCCGGACAGGTACCAGGAATAGGTCGCCGGGGTGTTGTACATCGAACCGTTATCGGCGGAGACCTTGTAATCGAGCATGGTCGGGCAGCTGGAACGGGCGCGACCGAGCAGATCTTCACGGACGATCACCACCACCAGGCCGCTCGGGCCGATGTTCTTCTGCGCGCCGGCGTAGATCAGACCGAACTGCGACACATCCAGCGAGCGCGAGAGGATGTCCGAGGACATGTCCGCGACCAGCGGGATATCGCCGATCTGCGGCACCCAGTCGAACTGCAGGCCGCCGATGGTTTCGTTGCTGCAGTAATGCACGTAGGCGGCGTCTTTCGACAGCTGCCAGTCGTTCTGCCCGGGAATGGCGAAGTAATCATGCGCCTTGGCGCTGGCGGCGACGTTGATGGCACCGTAACGACGCGCCTCTTCGATGGCCTTCTTCGACCAGATGCCGGTTTCGACGTAGTCGGCCACGCCGTCTTCCGGCAGCAGGTTCAGCGGAATCTCGGCGAACTGCTGGCTGGCGCCGCCCTGCAGGAACAGCACCTTGTAGTCGTTGGGCACAGCGAGCAGATCACGCAGATCCTGCTCGGCCTGGCTGGCGATGGCCACGTACTCGTCGCTGCGATGGCTCATCTCCATCACCGAGAGACCCTTGCCTTGCCAGTCGAGCATCTCGGCCTGGGCGCGTTGCAGTACAGCGGTCGGCAGCGCGGCCGGGCCGGCGCAGAAGTTAAAAGCTCGCTTGCTCACGTCTGTCTCTCTCAGATTCACAGAACGCCACCACCAGGCGATGGCATGTCCACACTGTCACCGTGCTTGTGGGAGGCGCTTTGGCGGCGGCAGTCGCGGCCAAAGCCCCTCCCACCGAGCCCGACTTTATTCCTCGCTGCCTTCCTCGGCGTCGGCGACGGGTGCTTCGGCGCTGTCGGCGACTTCAGCGCCCTCTTCGCCTTCGACCAGTTCGTCCTCTTCCACCGGAGTCGGCTCCTGCACACGCTCCAGGCCAACCAGGGTCTCGTCCTTGGCCAGCTTGATCAGGGTCACACCCTGAGTGTTGCGGCCGGAGCTGGAGACTTCGTCGACACGGGTACGCACCAGGGTGCCCTGGTCGGAAATCAGCATGATTTCCTCGCCGTCCTGCACCTGGATGGCGCCAACCAGCTTGCCGTTACGCTCGCTGGTGACCATGCCGATCACGCCCTGACCACCACGACCGCGACGCGGGAACTTGCCCAGACCGGTACGCTTGCCAAAGCCGCGCTCGGAGGCGGTGAGAATCTGCGCGCCGGACTCCGGAATCAGCATGGAGATCAGTTGCTGATCCTTGCCCAGGCGCATGCCGCGCACACCGCGGGCGGTACGACCCATGGTGCGCACCTTGCTCTCGGCGAAACGCAGCACCTTGCCGGCATCGGAGAACAGCATGACTTCCTTGGCGCCGTCGGTGATGGCGGCGGCGATCAGGGTGTCACCCTCCTCCAGCTTCAGGGCGATCAGGCCGGCGCTGCGCGGTCGGCTGAACTGCACCAGCGGGGTCTTCTTCACGGTGCCGAATGCGGTGGCCATGAAGATGAAGGCGCCAGTCGGCTCGGCAACCAGTTCCGGGGTTTCACCCTCGACTTCTTCGACCTCTTCGGCCTCCACCACTTCAACGGCTTCGCCTTCGATCACCACACCGTCGTCGTCCAGGTCTTCGTCGGCACCGGCGCTCTGCTGCAGCGCTTCGAGGTCGATCTGCAGCATCGCGGTGATGCGCTCGCCCTCATCCAGCGGCAACAGGTTGACCAGCGGGCGACCGCGCGCGGCGCGCGAGGCCTCGGGAATCTCGAAGGTACGCAACCAGTACACCTTGCCCTTGCTGGAGAACAGCAGCAGGGTCGCGTGACTGTTGGCGACCAGCAAGTGCTCGACGTAGTCCTCGTCCTTCACCCCTGTGGCCGACTTGCCCTTGCCACCACGACGCTGCGCCTCGTAGGCGGCCAGCGGCTGGCTCTTGGCGTAGCCACCGTGGGAGATGGTGACGACGCGCTCTTCTTCGGTGATCAGGTCGGCAATGGTCAGATCCAGACGCGAGGCGACGATCTCGGTGCGACGGGCATCGCCGAACTCGGCCTTGACCTTCTCCAGTTCCTCGCGGATGACTTCCATCAGGCGCTCGGGGCTGGTCAGGATGCGGATCAGCTCGCCGATCAGGCTGAGGATTTCCTGGTACTCGGCCAGCAGCTTCTCGTGCTCCAGACCGGTCAGGCGGTGCA
>CAMPIF010000547.1 GCA_946886245.1 Ectopseudomonas composti
CTCGGTCAGGCTGCGACTGCACAGGCGCGACAGCTTGTGGCCGCCGTTGTAGCGCACTTCGGCGCCCAGCAGGCAGGCGCTGATACCCAGTTTGGCTTTTCTCGCTTGCATGACCTGACCTCGCTAGACCTTGTACATGAAGCGATCCATGTACAACTTGTGTCTATCATAGGTGCGCAGTTATACAAGTCAAATGTTTTGTATAGGTTTGGTATTGGTTTTCCTGCGCAGGCAGGCAGCATTGGCCGAGGGTGCCGCCGCCAGGTATCGCGACAGGATCAGCGCCAGCCTTGCAGCCAGCGTTCGCTGTCTTGCAGCTGGCGCCAGTCGAGTTGCTGGCTGCGCTGCGTGAGGACCGCCTGAAGCTCGACGCCGAGGATGTTGTCTTGCTCGTCGCGGATCAGCTCGGTCACCAGGAAATGCCGTTCGCGGTTCTGCGGCTGCGCGGCTGTCCATTTCGACAGCAGCAGTTTGCCCGGGTTGAGGCGACGTTTGCCGGGCTTGTTGTGGGGCGCGCTCATTGCAGGTGCTCGAGCAGGCGGCGCGCAGCATCCTGGCCGCTGAGCCAGGCGCCTTCGACCCGCCCCGACAGGCACCAGTCGCCGCAGGCATACAAGCCCAGGTCGGCGTCTGCCAGTGCCCCCCACTGATGCGCCTGTGCCGGGCGTGCATAGAGCCAGCGATGGGCGAGGGTGAAGCTCGGCGGCGGCACGGCACAGCCGATCAGTTCGGCGAAGGCGCCGTGCAACTGCTCGATCACCGCTTCCTTGGGCAGGTCGAGGTTCTGTCGGCTCCAGGCGCTGCTGGCGTGCAGCACCCAGGTGTCGAGATGGTTGTCGCGGCCAGGTTTGCTGGGGTTGCGCGCCAGCCAGTCGAGCGGGCTGTCCTGCACGAAGCAGCCCTCGACGCGAGTGTCCAGGGGGCTGGCGAAACCCAGCGCGACCGCCCAGGTCGGGTCCATGATCACGCTTGCTGCGGCGCCAGCCAATTTCGGGGCGGCCGCCAGCAGCGCGCTGGCTTGCGGGGCAGGGGTGGCAACGATCACGTGGCTGTAAGGGCCGTGGCTGTTGCCTTCGGCATCCTGCAGGCTCCAGTAGCGGTCGCCACGGAATACTTCGGTAATGCGGCAGCTGAACTTGACCGGCAGTGCGCCGAGCATGGCGCGGGTGATCGCGCTCATGCGCGGGCAGCCGACCCAGCGCAGTTGTTCATCCGGCGAGGCACTGAGCTGGCCGTCCTGAGCGTTGTACAGGCTTGGCTGCCATTCCGCGACCCAGCCACGGGCCTGCCATTGCTGCACCACCTCGACGAAGCGGCGGTCACGCGCGGTGAAATACTGCGCGCCAAGATCCAGGCTGCCGGCGTCGCTGCGCTTGCTTGCCATGCGCCCGCCACTGCCACGGCTCTTGTCGAACAGTTCGATGTTCTGGCCGGCCGCGTGCAACGCCTGGGCGGCGGAGAGCCCTGCGATGCCGGTGCCAATGATGGCGATGGGTGCGTTCATGGTTACCTCGTCAGCGCTGAATGCTTTACAGGCTAAGGCTTGGACAAAAGCTATACAAGAGTGTTTTCATGTACAGCTGTCGCCGAAAGCGGCGCTCCCTTGCTTTAGGTTTAGGACAAACGCGGCACGTATGCGCGTCATGAACCAGACTAAAGGTGAAGTTTCTTCCATTGCCATGCGAGGACGATGCCATGCATATCCTGCTGACCGGCGGTACCGGTCTGATCGGACGCGCGCTCTGTGCACACTGGGCCGAGCAGGGCCACCGCCTGACGGTATGGAGTCGTGAGCCGAGCAAGGTCGCCCCTCTCTGTGGGGCCGATGTACGCGGCATCGCCCGGCTCGAGGAGCTGGGCGAAGAACCGCTGGACGCCGTGATCAACCTGGCCGGCGCACCCATTGCCGACCGTCCCTGGAGCAGCAAGCGCAAGGCGCTGCTGTGGGCGAGCCGTATCGGTCTGACCGAGCAGTTGCTGACCTGGCTGCAACGGCGCCAGCAGCGTCCCGCCGTGCTGCTGTCGGGCTCGGCAGTGGGCTGGTACGGCAACGGCGGTGAACGTGAGCTCAGTGAAGATACGCCGCAGGTCACCGATGATTTTGCCGCGCAGCTGTGTGGGGCCTGGGAAGAAACTGCACAACGCGCCGAGGACCTGGGGGTTCGCGTGGTGCTGCTGCGCACCGGCCTGGTGCTGAGTCCTGAGGGTGGCATGCTCAAACGCCTGCTGCTGCCGTTCAAGCTCGGCCTCGGCGGCCGCATCGGCGATGGTCGGCAGTGGATGCCGTGGATTCATATCGCCGACCAAATCGGCCTGATCGATTTTCTCTTGCAGCAGGGCGACGCTCGCGGTCCCTATAATGCCTGCGCGCCATTACCCGTGCGCAATGCCGAGTTCAGCAAGGCGCTGGGCCAGGCGCTGAGCCGCCCGACCATTTTCCCGGCGCCGGCCTTCGTCCTGCGCGCTGCACTTGGCGAGATGTCCGAGTTGCTGCTCGGCGGCCAGCGTGCCGTGCCGACGCGGCTGCTGGAGGCGGGTTTCAGTTTTCGTTTTACCCATCTGGATGTGGCTCTGGCAGATTTGCTGGGCCATCAATGACTAGGATTTCGCATGACCGATCACGCATTGTTGCTGGTTAACCTGGGTTCGCCCGCGTCCACCGAAGTAGCCGATGTCCGCCGTTACCTCAATCAGTTCCTGATGGACCCCTACGTGATCGACCTGCCGTGGCCGCTGCGTCGTTTGCTGGTGTCGCTGATCCTGATCAAACGCCCTGCCGCATCGGCGCACGCCTACGCCTCGATCTGGTGGGACGAAGGTTCGCCTCTGGTGGTGATCAGCCGTCGTCTGCAGCAAGCGATGAAGGCGCAGTGGACCCGGGGCCCTGTGGAGTTGGCCATGCGTTACGGTGAGCCGTCCATCGAGTCGACCCTGCAGCGTCTGGCCGCGCAGGGCATTCGTGAGGTAACCCTGGCGCCGCTGTATCCGCAGTTCGCCGACAGCACCACCACCACGGTGATCGAAGAGGTCAGGCGGGTAGTGCGCGAGCGCGGTCTGGACATGCGCCTGTCCACGCTGCCGCCGTTCTACGATCAGC
>CAMPIF010000548.1 GCA_946886245.1 Ectopseudomonas composti
CGCATGGAGAGCATCGATGCCACTGCTCAAACTGCTGCACTTCATGGCGCTGATCTGCTGGTGCGGCGCGCTGCTGTACCTGCCAGCGATGATCGCGGCCGGCACGCGCAGCAACGGCGAGCTGTTCTATCGCGACCATACCCAACTCACCTGCACCCTCTTCAACCTCATCGCGACCCCAGCCGCTCTGCTGGCCATCGGCTCGGGCACGGCGCTGTTCCTGCGTGAATCGATTTTCGCCCCCTGGTTGATCGTCAAGCTCACCACGGTCGCGGGGATGGTGGTCTGTCACGCTCTCTGCGGTGTGCTGATTCTGCGCAGCGAACGTGCCGCTGAACATGCGCTGCGCCGCGACTGCCTGCTGATCGCTCTGCTGCTGAGCGTGCTGATCGGCGCCACGCTCTGGCTGGTGCTGGCCAAACCCTTCTGATCACGGAGTACCCGAGAATATGTCCGGCCTGCCCCGCTCTCTCTACCGTCCAGCAACTGGCAAGCCGAAGCCGATTCGTTCAGCGTGTATCGACGCCCACGCCGTGCTCGTACACCAGGCGCCCGCCCAGATACGCAGCCAGGCCAATCAGCGCTGCGGTCAGCAACGACAGATACAGGCCCCAGCGTTCCATGCCCTGGTCCGGCCCGGCGTAACGCAGCAGCCAGTTCAGCGATGCCAGCGACAGCATCATCACCGCGATGATGGCGTGGCACCAAGCGGTGATCTTGCGCCGGATGCTGCCAACCGTGAGCAGATCGACCAGCCCCGCCATGCTCGCCACCCAGCCACCGAACGCGCCGACACCCGCCAGCCACAGACTGGCGCGCGCCCAGAACGGATCGGCCAGCAGCAGATAGGCGAAATCGGTCGCCACCAGCCCCAGCAGCGCGGCAACGGGAAAGTGGATCATCATCGGGTGCAGCGGATGCCCGGCGATGGCGGCGCGGCTGACGATTACTTCCTTTATTTCGGCCATCCGGGCCTCCCTGAGCAGATGAGCGATGAACAGAAACAGAGGCGCCGTTGGCTGGCCTCCCGTTTCAAGTTGACCACGCTGACGCTGGCAGTTCCGTTTCTCGTTGCCTGCGAGGGGCCGCAATCGGCGCTCGACCCGGCGGGGCCGATGGCGCGTGAGGTGGCAATGCTGTGGTGGGCGATGTGCGCCTTCGCCGTCCTGGTGCTGATCGTGGTGACGGCACTGTGGGTGCATGCCATGCGCCGCAAAAGCCCACAGATGGACGCCGCCCGGGCTCGCCAGCTGACGCTGCGCTGGCTGGTCGGTGGCGGGCTGTTGTTGCCGACCTCGAGCGTGCTGCTCCTGCTGTTGTTCGGCATTCCCATCGGCCATCGCATGCTGCCCTTGCCGCTGACGGGCGAGCAGTCCATGCGTATCGAGGTGATCGGTCATCAGTGGTGGTGGGAGGTGCGCTACCCGGACAGTGGCGTGGTCACCGCTAATCAGCTGCATCTGCCGGCCGGACGGCCGGTGGACCTCGACGTCAGCAGCGCCGACGTCATCCACTCGTTCTGGGTGCCGCGCCTGGGCGGCAAGATCGACATGATCCCCGGTCGGGACAATCGCATCCGCCTGCAGGCCGATCAGGCCGGTACCTTTCGCGGCCAGTGCTCGGAGTTCTGCGGCACCCAGCACACCCACATGATTCTCGATGTGCAGGCTCACCAGGAGGAAGACTTCGCCCGCTGGCTACAGGCACGCCGCGAACAACAGGTCAGCGCCCTGCCCGGCCCTGCTGGCGACGTGTTCGCCGCGCGTTGCGGTCAGTGTCATCGCGTGGCGGGCGTCAGCGAAGGAAATCGCGCGCCGGATCTGAGCGATGTCGGCTCGCGATCGATGCTCGGTGCCGGCGTGCTGAGCAATGAACCGGGCGCGCTGTTGCGCTGGCTGCAGGAACATCAGCGACTCAAACCCGGTAACGCCATGCCGCTGCATGACGATCTCGACCCCGACCACCTCAGCACCATCGCCGACTGGCTGGAGACCCTGCGCCCGTGACTACGTCAAGCAACGAACAGGTTGCCGCCCAGGAACAACTGCACGATCAGTTCAACGACGTATGGGGTAACCCGCGCGGCTGGAAGTCGCTGACCATCGTCAATCACACCACCGTCGGCATTCGCTTCATGCTCACCGGGTTGGGCTTCTTCCTGTTCGGTGGCCTGCTGGCGATGCTGGTACGCACGCAGCTGGCGATACCGGGCTACGACTTTCTCGAACCAGACGTCTACAACCAGGTCTTCACCATGCACGGCACGGTGATGATGTTCCTCTTCGCCGTGCCGATGATGGAAGGCCTGGCGGTCTACCTGATTCCGAAAATGCTCGGCGCCCGCGACCTGGTGTTTCCGCGTCTGTCGGCGCTGGGTTACTGGTGTTATCTGTTCGGCGGGCTGATCCTGTGCGCCAGTCTGCTGCTGGGCATCGCGCCCAAGGCTGGCTGGTTCATGTACACGCCGCTGTCCAGCGCCGTGCATACGCCGGGGCCGAACTCGGACTTCTGGCTGATCGGCATCACCTTCGTGGAGATCTCCGCCGTGTCGGCCGGTGTCGAACTGGTGGTGTCGATCCTGCGCACCCGCGCCGAAGGCATGTCGCTGAACAAGATGCCGATCTATGCCTGGTACATCCTGGTGATGGCGATGATGATCGTGGTCGGCTTTCCGCCCTTGATCCTCGGCAGCATCCTGCTTGAGCTGGAGCGCGCCGTAGGCCTGCCGTTCTTCGAGGTGGCGCGCGGCGGGGACCCGATTCTCTGGCAACACCTGTTCTGGCTGTTCGGCCATCCCGAGGTGTACATCATCTTCCTGCCCGCGGCCGGCATCGTCTCGACCCTGTTGCCGGTATTCTGCCAACGGCCACTGGTGGGCTATCGCTGGGTGGTGCTGGCGATCCTCACCACAGGTTTCATCAGCTTCGGCCTGTGGGTGCATCACATGTTCACGGTGGGCATTCCGCAACTGGCGCAGGCGTTCTTCTCCGCCGCGAGCATGCTGGTGGCGATCCCGACCGGCATTCAGGTGTTCGCCTGGATCGCCACGCTGTGGGTCGGCCGGCCGCTGTACCACGTGCCGATG
>CAMPIF010000549.1 GCA_946886245.1 Ectopseudomonas composti
GGTCGGCCAGGCTCGCGGTGATCGGCGAGCTGAGCCCACCCTTGATGGGCTTCAAGAACGCTCGGCAGACCTTCGCACGTGAGCGGCCACGCCTGCTGCGTCCGAGTGACTAGAGCTCGGTGAGCGCCTCGCGCAAGTTGATCTCGGCGTTCTGCTCCTGATGCAGGGCCAACTGGCCTTCCAGTTCGTCGAGGTGTTCGATCATCAGCTCCACGGCCTGCTCGCGGTGGCCGGCGGCGAGGGCGTCGAGCACCTGCTGGTGCTCGTCCGAGGCGCAGGAGGGCACGTCGTTGCGCTGGTACAGGGCGACGATCAGCGAGCTGCGCACCATCAGGTTGTCGAGGATGTCACGCAGCACCGCGTTGCCGCAGATCTCGCCGAGCATGCAGTGGAACTCGCTGAGTTCACGGACGATGGCGCGGCGGTCGCTGCTGCTGGTGGCGGCGCGCTCCTTGGCCATCTGCGTGGCGATACGCTCGGCATGCTGCTGCATGATCGCCGGCGTGATCGCCTCGACGATGGCGCGCTCCACCGCGCGCCGAGCGGCGAACACGTCGCGTGCCTCCTGGGCGCGCAGCCCAGCGCCCAGGGCGCCGCGGTTGGGTTCCATGTCTTCGGCGTCCTGCTCGGTCAGCGGGATGACGCGCGCGCCGCGGTTGGGTTCGATGGTGACGATCTTGTGCATCGCCAGGCGTTGCAGCGCCACTTGCACATGGTTGCGGTTGGCTTGCAGCGATTCGACGATCTGCGCCTCGATCAAACGCATGCCGGGCGGCAGGCGATGCTGGGCAATGGCCTTGGCCAGCGCATCGACGATGCGCTGCACCTCCTGCTGTTTGGCGGTCACGGTCTTCTCGGCCATCGAATCTACGCTCTTGCGGGCAATGGCCGCCATTATCGCCAGTGCCCCAGGCTCAGGTAAATCCATGGCGTCGCTCAAGCACGCTGTCCGAGGGCATCACCCTGGCCGCGCGGGTCGTGCATCGCCTGGCGCTTGCCATCGAGGCCGATGGCGATGATGCCGGCCTGGCCGGTGTAGGGGCTGAGGGCCGGGATGCTCTCGACCTGATGCCCCAGGCGCTGCAGCTCGGCCATTACCGCGTCGCCGACCGGTGCCTCCAGCTTGAGGTTGTCGGTGCTGTCGAAGAAGCTGCGGCCGAGCAGAAAGCGCGGCATGTGCAAGGCCTGGTCGATCGGTTGCTGGAAGTCGATCAACTGGCTGGCCAGCACCATCTGCGTCTGCGGTTGACCATCGCCGCCCTGGGTGCCGAAGAACCAGCGCCGGCCATCGTCGGCCAGGTAGCAGGACGGGTTGAGGGTATGCGCGGGGCGCTTGCCCGGCGCCCAGGCGTTGGCGTGCTGCGGGTTGGCATTGAAACCGGCGGCGCGGTTCTGCCAGAGCACGCCGGTGTCGCCCAGCACGCAGCCGGAGCCGAAGTCATGAAACAGGCTCTGGATCAGGCAGGCGCTGCGCCCTTCGGCATCGCAGGCGGCCATCCAGACGGTGTCGGCCGGACGACCGGGTTCGGCCCAGGGTTGGGCGCGCTGGTCGTCGATGGCGGCGGCGTAGCGCTCGGCCATGGCGTCGTCGAGGCTGGCGGCCCAGGGCCAGTCATTGTGGCGCGGGTCACAAAGCTCGGCGTTGCGGCGCAGAAGGCCCTGTTTGATCGCCTCCACCAGCCAGTGGTAGTAGCGCGCGCTGCCGTTGCCACAGTCGTCCAGCGTGCGGCTGCGCAGCGCCAACATGGCCTGCAGGGTATACAGGCCCTGGCAGGGCGGTGCGACGTTATACAGGGTGCCCTGGCGGTAGCGGATGCTGATCGGGGCGGCCAGCTCGGCGCGCGTGGCAGCCAGGTCCTCGCCGTTCAGGCCGCAGTCATGCGCCCGGAAGGCTTCGCTGAAGGCCTGCGCCAGCTCGCCGCGATAGAACTCGTCGAGCCCCTTGCGCGCCAGGTGGCGCAGGCTGTCGGCCAGGCGCGGTTGGCGCAGGCTGTCGCCGGGCGCCAGCCAGCGGCCATCGGCGGTCTTGCACAGCGGGTGGAGGTCCGGCAGCTGTTCGATCAGCTCGCGGCGATAGTCCTGCCAGAACAGTTGCGAGACGGAGACCGGGTGGCCGTGCTCGGCATGATGGATGGCCTGCTCGAACAGATCCGCCCAGCCCAGGCGCGAACCCCATTGCTGACGACTGATGTCTGCGGCCAATTGCCAACTGGCGATGGCGCCGGCGGTGGTCGCCAGGGCACTGGGGCCGCGCAGGCCGATTCTGCCGCCTGCCGGCAGACGCTGTCCGGCCTGGCCGATCCCCACAATGGTGCGCACCTCGCGGTCATGGAGCAACCACAGGGCATCGCCGCCGATGCCGGTCATGTGTGGGTAGACGGCGGCCAGCGTGGCGCTGGCGGCAAGCATGGCGTCGATGGCGCTGCCGCCGGCATCGAGCATGGCCAGGCCGCTGCGGGTGGCGGCAGGGTGTGGGGTGCAGATCACGCCACGGGTGGATTCGGCCAACATAGGGACTCCTGGCTAGCGAATTCATGAATATTGCTAGCAATTCATGCAGGAGCCATGCCGCCTCGTTCACTGCATCGCTTGGGCTGCGGCGACGCTTTGCGGCATGATCGCAGCATGTCCCTTCGGTGCCCGCGATGAACATCGACACCCGTATCAAATTCCGCCACCTGCTGTGCTTTCTCGAGATCGCGCGTCAACGCAGCTTCGCCAAGGCGGCCGATGCCCTGGCGGTCAGCCAGCCGGCGATTTCCAAAACGCTCAAGGAACTGGAGGAGATCCTCGAGGCCAGCCTGTTCGAGCGGGGCAGGAACGGGGTGAGTCTGACCGCTGCCGGCGTGGCCTTCATGCGTTACGCCGGGCCCTGCGTGCAGGCGCTGCGCGATGGGGTGAACAGCCTGCGCGAAGGTGAGCACGAGGCCGGCCAGGTGCGAGTCGGTGTGCTTTCTACCGTCGAGAGCCTGCTGATTCCCGAGGTGGTGCGACGTCTGCATCAGCGTCACTCGGCGCTGGGGGGCCGCGTGGCCACCGGGCCGGGTGCCTACCTGCTCGGTCAGTTGCGCGTTGGC
>CAMPIF010000550.1 GCA_946886245.1 Ectopseudomonas composti
GAGGGCTTGCAGCAGCATCTCCGCCAAACGCTTGGTACTGCCCATCACATTGGTAGGCCGCACCGCCTTGTCGGTAGAAATCAAAACGAAATTGGCAACACCCGCCTTGATAGATGCCTGCGCCGCATTGAGCGTACCGACGAGGTTATTGAGCACGCCCTCGGCGACGTTATGCTCGACCATCGGCACGTGCTTGTACGCGGCAGCGTGATAGACGGTATTCACCCGCCAGGTCTGCAGAATGTCGAACAACCGCTCGAAGTTACGGATAGACCCGAGAATCGGCACCAGCTTGATCGGCAGCGACTCCCGCTCGATTCGCTGCTGCAATTCGCCATGGATACTGTAGAGATTGAATTCGCTGTGCTCGAAAAGCAGCAAGGTCCGCGCGCCGCTGGCGAGAATCTGCCGACACAGCTCAGAGCCGATGGAACCACCAGCGCCGGTTACCAGGACCACCTGATTCTTGATGCAGCGTTCGAACAGATCTTGCCGAGGCGGTACGGCATCACGCCCGAGAAGGTCGGCGATATCGACTTCCTGGATGTCCTCAACCTTCACCCGCCCGCTGGCCAGGTCGGTGAACCCTGGCACGCTGCGAACATGCAATGCATAAGGCTCTAACGCACCGAGGATCTCGCGACGTCGCGCTCGAGAAATAGACGGCATCGCAAGAAGAATCTCGTCAGCCCCCGTCTCGTCGATCATCTGCTGAATGTGCTTAGGTGTATAAACACGCAGCCCGGCAATAACCCGATTGGCGACTCCAGCATCGTCGTCCACGAATGCCACAGGGCGCATCGTCCTGCTCAAGCGCAAAGCCGCCAGCAACTGATTGCCCGCTGTCCCGGCGCCATATATGGCTACCCGTGCTATACCACTGCCAGAGACATGCTGCAGGTTCAGTGGGTCCAGCCAATTGCCAATGAAGAACTGACGCATGGCCAAGCGCAAGCCACCCAACAGCAAAAGGCTAAGCCACCAGTAATTGAAAACCATCGAACGCGGTACAACAGCCGTAGGTCCCCTGTACCAGTAAACGGCAAGCGCCAATACCAGCGCCGACAAGGAAACAGCTTTAGCGATAGTGAGCAGTGCATCGCTACCGACATAACGCATCACCGCCCGATACATCCCCATACGGATGAAGATCGGCAATGCGATCAGCGGCGCAGCGATAAACAACCAACCATGACCGTCGAATGGCTTAGCGGCGGAGAAGTCGCCCAGCCTTACAGCGAACGACAACCAAAGCGCAACCCAGATCAACAGCATGTCGGCTGCTAACTGCAGCAAACGCTTCTGCCGCCTCGGCAGAGCGACCAGAAACTCACGCATAAGAATCGTCCCTAAAGCCTAGCCCCAACGCTGTTGGGCAGCAGAGCGCATTCAGTGTCATAACCTGATGAGTAATCACCGCACGACTCGATCACCACCGCCCTTCCCAAGGGCCGTCTGCATGATCAACCTGAAATACAAGGAAAGCGACAGCGCACGAATCATTTGAGCATCCGTCTCGGCCAGCAGCTTGGGCGTGGACATATCGATCCCTTGAACCTGTGCCACACCTGTAATACCGGGGCGCACGTCATAGACGCCAAGCGCAGTGCGCTCGGCAATCAACTCGGCTTGATTAAACAGATTAGGACGCGGTCCTACGAGACTCATCTCACCTTTGAGCACGTTCCAAAGTTGAGGTAGTTCGTCCAGCTTCGTGCGCCGCAAGAAGCTGCCCATTGGCGTAATAGAGGCAGAAGATGCCAGGTGACTGGCAACCGATGCAGTGTCCACCTTCATAGTGCGAAACTTCACCAAAATGAAAGGCTTCTGATGACGCCCTACCCGCGCCTGACGGAACAGCGGCGAACCGGTATCGAAAAGACCCAGCACATAGATCAGCAGCAGCACAGGGAACCCAAATACCAACCCCAGGGAGGCAAACAAAACATCAAACAGACGAATCACGCACGCACCTTCTCAATCCTTCCTCTACGGAAACCGGCGGCTCCCATCCCAGTAAATCATGCGCCTTGCTGATATCAACCTGCAGTGAATCCAACAAGCTATGGGCCATGCCCTTTTTTCCCAATGCGCTGGCAGTCAACCGCAGCAGAGCGACAGGCACCGAAATCAAACGCGCAGGTCGCCCCATGGAATCAGCCACGCCACGCAACAACTCAGTTGTCGATAGATCATCGCCATCACCCGCCAGGAACAATTCATTGGCAGCTGCAGGATGGTCGATGCAGCGAATAATCAGGTCAACCAAATTATCGATAGCGATCAGGGAGCGCTTGTTATGAACCGCGCCAAACGGTAAAGGAATACCTTTACCAACCCAGCGCATCAGGCTGGAAAAATTACCAGGCGCCCCAGCGCCGTACACCAGGGGAGGACGGATAATCACCAGCTCCATACCGCTCCCCTTGGCCAGCCTCCGCAGAGCAACTTCAGCCTCATACTTCGATCGCGCATAAGGCGAATGTGGCTCCGGCTGGCTTGCCTCTGTGAACGGGCGACCACCTTGTGTAAACGCACCATTCACGCCAATTGAGCTGATGAATACAAAACGCCTGACACCTGCTCCAATAGCCTGGACAGCCAATTCTTCGGAAAGCCTGCAGTTGGCAGCCCTGAAGCTTTCCAGCGGTTCGACACTGGTCTCCCGGAGTTGGTGCGCCCTGCCTGCCAGATGAACGACACAATCAACCCCCTTGAGGGCTTTGCTCGAAACCTGCTGATCATCTATCGAGCCTTCGAAGAACTCAGTAGCAATCCCAGGCCGTGTCCGCCCTAAGGTGCGAACACCATCCCCCTGTTCAACCAAGCGCCTGGCAAGGGCGCCGCCCACAAAGCCAGAAGCCCCTGTTATCAGGATGGTCATTGAGTCAATCCGCGACCGATAGCGTGATAAAGCAAACCTGCCTGCGCCATTTCAACCGGATCGAACAGATTTCTCCCATCCACAACGACCGGAAAACGTAGGCTTGCTTTAAGTAAAGATGGATCAATGGTGCGGAAGGCTTTCCACTCGGTACAAATGACGAGCGCATCGGCGTCCTTGAG
>CAMPIF010000551.1 GCA_946886245.1 Ectopseudomonas composti
GCCTGCGATTCTATGTCGCTGCCACGTCGAGCGGCGCGGTCATCGATCCGTATCGCCTGGCACCGGGCTCGGTGGTGGTGGATGCGGCACTGCCGCGTGACGTCATGCCTTACCGGCGAGACCGCGATGACATTCTGATCATCGACGGCGGCCTGGTCTCGGCTGGCGCCGAGCTGCGCTTCGGGGGCGAGAGCATGAGCCTGTCACCGAAGAAGTTCCTCAACGGCTGCCTGGCGGAGACCCTGGTGCTGAGTCTGGAGGGCCGCGCCGAAGCCTTCTCCATCGGCCGTGAGCTACCGGAGGACAAGGTGCTGGAGATCGGTCGTCTGGCCGAAGGTCATGGTCTGTTAGCCACGCCGATGGCGTCCTACGGTGAACGTCTGACCCAGGCGGATTTCGACAGTTTGCGGCGCTTCCATCATCCCCGCAGCGAGCCGCTGGCGGCGGAGAACGAGGTGCAACTGCGCAACGAGGCGTTGCGCTGCTTCGGCGAACACATCAATCCGATCCTTCGCGAGTTCTATGCCTTCAATCACATCGAGCGGGTGTTCAGTCATGGCCGCGGCTGCTGGCTCACTGATCTGGACGGCAGCCGCTATCTCGACTTCGTCGCCGGTTACGGTTGCCTCAATACCGGTCACAACCACCCACGGATCACTGCCGCGCTGCAACGCTACCTGCAGCAGGAACAGCCGACCTTCGTCCAGTACGTCTCGGTGCCGTTGCACACCAGCCTGCTGGCCAAGCGGCTGAGCGAGCTGGCACCGGGTAATCTGCGCCGGGTGTTCTTCAGCAACTCGGGTACGGAGGCGGTGGAGGCTGCACTGAAACTGGCCATTGCCGCCATGGATCGTTCGCGGGTGCTGTACTGCGACAACGGCTACCACGGCAAAACCCTCGGCGCCCTCTCCGTTACCGGACGCGACAAACACCGCCAGCCCTTCCAGCCACTGCTGCCACGCTGCGATTCGATCCCGTTCGGCGATGTCAGGGCGCTGGAAGCGGCCCTGCTGCAAGGTGACGTCGGCGCCTTCATCCTCGAACCCATCCAGGGTGAAGGCGGAGTGATGCTGCCGCCGGACGGTTACCTCAGACAAGTCCGCGAGCTGTGCAACGACCATGACTGCATCCTCATTCTCGATGAGATTCAGACTGGCCTCGGGCGCACCGGCAAGCTGTTTGCCTGCCAGTGGGAAGATATCGAGCCCGATATTCTGGTGCTGTCCAAGTCGTTGTCCGGTGGTGCCGTGCCCATTGGCGCAACCTTGTCGCGTGCGGATATCTGGGACCGCGCCTACGGCAACATCGACAGTTTCGCCCTGCATACCTCCACCTTTGGCGGCGGCAACCTGGCTGCGGCATCGGCACTGGCGACCCTGGATGTACTCGAGGCCGAAAATCTCGCCGGCAATGCCGCGCATGTCGGCGCGATGCTCAAGGATGCACTCAGCGAAGCCGTGGCCGGTTATCCGTTCATTCGCGAAGTGCGTGGCCGCGGGCTGATGATCGCCATCGAGTTCCAGAACAGCTTCAAAGGTGGCGTGGAAGCCTTCGTGCGTGAGTTCGCCACTCGCATGCCGGGCAACGCAATGGGCACCTACCGCATGATGTCGGGTACGGCCAGGCGGCTGATCCGCGAAGCCATCGACGAACTGGAAAAGAATTTCGAAGAGATGTTCGTGCTGCGCTTCGTCACCAAGCTGTCGAAAGAGCACGGCATCCTCACCTTCGTCACCGCCAACAACAACCGCGTCATGCGCATCCAACCACCGCTGGTACTCAGCGAGCAGGAAGCACAGCACTTCGTCGACGCCTTCGCGGCGGTGTGCCAGGACATGTCAACCTTCCTCGAATGAGCGTCAAACGCGCAGACAGGGACGTCACGCGGCACGATCAGCAATCCAAAGCGTTGATACGACCGTCCAGTACCAGTAACGCAAGCAGCAGGAAGAAGCTGGAACACGCCGATTCGACCAGCACATCGCCCTCGCCGGTACGGTAGCGCATACCGCCGAACAGGCCCGGTGTCGCGCCGCCAAGTTCGACATGCTGGCTGTGCACCACAGCGGCCAGCAAGCCTTCGGCGTGTTCGCGCCAGGGCATGCTCTGCCCCGGCAGGCTGTCTAGCCCGAGCATGGCCAGGGCCGCGATCACGGCTGCGCAGGGGTCGTCCCCCGCATCAGGGTGTTGCAGATGGTTCGCAGGCAGTGCTTCGCGCCGCGTTTCCAACCAGTAGTCACAGGCGCGCTGCGCCAGATCGGTAAACGGCTGACCATAGAGCCCGGCGGCCTGAGCAAGCCCGAGCATCGCCCAAGCCTGGCCACGTGACCAGCAGCCGGCCTGCTCCTGCACGACCACGCGCTGCTGGCAGTACTGCACGCTGGCGCAATAGGCGCCGCGCCAGGTGCCACAGGCAGCCAAGGTTCCTTGCAGGTGCTGAGCGGCAAGTTCGCGCACGCTGTCCAGCGGGTGCCTGTCCAGCAAGCGCAGGGCCGGCGCCAGGGTATCGATGACGATACGCTGATCCCCTTGCGGGCCGCCGCCCATGTCGCGACCCAGGGGAATGCACCCCAGCGTGCGACTGAAGGATATCGCCAGTGCCGCACCTGCCTGATCCAGCATCAGCCGGCACGGCACATCATCGAACCAGAGCGCACCGGGCGCCAGGCCGTACCAGAAGATCATGCTGCGGTTGATGGTCGGCGCCGCCATCTTGCCGGTCAGGCGCTGGCTGATTCGCGCCGCCTTGTGACGGTCGGCAGAAGCGCCGCTGACCCGCGCTCGCAACCACCACAATCCGGCCCAGAATCCGCCAAGCCAGGAACCGCCCCTGGAAACCGTCCAACGATCCTCCAGGCCCGGCGAGTACAGCGGAAAATCCTCGCCACAAAGGTGCTCGATCACCTCCAGACGCAGCAGCAACGCATCGATGGCCGCTGTACGCTGCAACGCCATCAACTCACTCATCGCGCCTCCACGGAACGGGCGGCATCAAGGACCATCCCACGCCGCACCCGCGCCAGCCAGAGTGCCAGCAGACAGCCCAGTGCCAGC
>CAMPIF010000552.1 GCA_946886245.1 Ectopseudomonas composti
GAGGTGGTGGCAGACCATGAGCATGTCCAGGTGCTCGTCGATGGTGTTGCGGGTGAACGGCCGGGTCGGGTTGGTCGAGGACGGCAGCACATTGGGAAAGCCGCAGGCCTTGATGATATCCGGTGCGTGACCGCCACCGGCGCCCTCGGTGTGATAGGTATGAATGGTGCGGCCCTTGAACGCACCGAGGGTGGTTTCGACGAAGCCGGACTCGTTCAGGGTGTCGGTGTGGATCGCCACCTGCACGTCGTACTGATCGGCGACCGACAGGCAGTTGTCGATGGCCGCCGGGGTGGTGCCCCAGTCCTCATGCAGCTTGAGGCCGATGGCACCGGCTTTCACCTGCTCGATCAACGGCTCGGGCAGTGAGGCGTTGCCCTTGCCGGTGAAGCCCAGGTTCATCGGGAAGGCGTCGGCGGCCTGGAGCATGCGCGCCATGTGCCACGGCCCGGAGGTGCAGGTGGTGGCGTTGGTGCCGGTGGCCGGCCCGGTGCCGCCACCGATCATGGTGGTCACCCCGCTCATCAGCGCCTCTTCGATTTGCTGCGGGCAGATGAAGTGGATGTGGGTGTCGATGCCGCCGGCGGTGAGGATCATGCCTTCACCAGCGATCACCTCGGTGCCGGCGCCAATCGCAATCGTGACATCGGGCTGGATATCCGGGTTGCCGGCCTTGCCGATGGCAGCGATGCGCCCGTCCTTGAGACCGACGTCGGCCTTGACGATGCCCCAGTGGTCGATGATCAGCGCGTTGGTGATCAGGGTGTCGACCACGTCGGCCGCGCACAGCTGGCCCTGACCCATACCGTCGCGGATCACCTTGCCGCCGCCGAATTTCACTTCTTCGCCGTAGGTGGTGAAGTCCTTTTCCACTTCGATCCACAGATCGGTATCGGCCAGGCGCACCTTGTCGCCGACGGTGGGGCCGAACATGTCGGCGTAGGCTTGGCGGGAAATCTTCATCGGCACTTCCTGTATTCGTTTGATCGTGCCCACGCTCTGCGTGGGCATGCAGTTGGCGACGCTCTGCGTCGCAGGGGCGCGGAGCGTCCCGCTAAGGGTTCCCACGCAGAGCGTGGGAACGATCAGTCGAGATCGCCCATGACCCGTCCGGCGAAGCCGAACACCCGGCGCGCGCCGGCCAGGTCGACCAGCTCCACCTCGCGGCTCTGCCCCGGCTCGAAACGCACCGCGGTACCGGCCGGGATGTTCAGGCGCATGCCGCGCGCGGCCGCGCGGTCGAACAGCAGGGCATCATTGGTCTCGAAGAAGTGGTAGTGCGAGCCGACCTGGATCGGACGGTCGCCGCTGTTGGCCACGGACAGGGTCAGGGTGCGGCGACCGGCATTGAGCTCGATCTCGCCGTCGGCAATCTGGTATTCGCCGGGAATCATCAGTTGGGCCTCGCAAGCGTCTTGTAGTAGATGGCGTTGGCCCGGTAAGTGCCGTCCGGGCCGCAGGCGTAATCGGGTAGGCCACCGATGCTGACGTAGCCCAGGTTTCGGTAGAGGTGCTCCGCGTCGCTGCCGGCCTCGGTGTCGAGGTACAGCAGGCCGCGCTTGCGGGTCGCTGCTTCTCGCTCGACGACCTGCATCAACAGGCGAGCAACGCCACGACGGCGCGCCGTGCTGAGCACCAGCAGTTTCTGTACTTCCGCGCGGTTCAGCCCATTGGGCTTCTGACACAGGCTCAGTTGCACGCTGCCCAGAACGCGGCCTTGTTCATGGACCACCCAGAGCAGCAGTGAACCGTCCGTCATGGCCGCATGTACCTGGGCGAAATATTCAGCGGCGCCTCGTTCGTCGAGATCGGCGAGAAAGCCTATCGATGCGCCATGGTTGACGGCATCGAGCAGCAGGACGATCAAGCCTTCGCGATAGGTGGCGAAGTTGGCGCTGTCGAGTCGCTGTAGCCTCAGGTCCACGGGGTCACTCCTTGGCGCCGAGGATCAGTTGCATGAAGGTCAGATCCAGCCAGCGCCCGAACTTGCGGCCGACCTGGGGCATCTGTCCGCTGGTGACGAAGCCGAGGCGCTGGTGCAGACGGATCGACGCGATATTCTCCGACTCGATGGCGGCGACCATGACGTGCAGGTTGGCGGCGCGGGCGCGCTCGATCAATGCCTGCATCAGCAGCGGGCCGAGGCCCTGGCCGCGTTGGTCGGTGCGTACGTAGACCGAATGCTCGACGGTCTGACGGAAGCCTTCGATGGTGCGCCAGGTGCCGTAGCTGGCGTAGCCCACTACCTCGCCGGCAGCGTCATGCGCGACCAGCACCGGGAAGCCTGCCGCCGTGCGCTCGGTGAGCCAGGCGCGGCGGTTGGCCAGGTCCACCAGGGTCTCGTTCCAGATCGCCGTGGTGTGCTGCACCGCGTCGTTGTAGATGGACAGGATGCCGGGCAGGTCGGCGTCGTTGGCATTCGCTATCGAATAACTCATAAGTCACGCAATCGGCTGATGGACGGTCACCAGCTTGGTGCCGTCGGGGAAGGTGGCTTCGATCTGGATCTCCGGGATCATCTCCGGCACACCCTCCATCACCTGCTCGCGGCTCAGCAGGGTGGTGCCGAAGTGCATCAGCTCGGCCACTGTCTGGCCGTCGCGCGCACCTTCGAGCAGTGCCGCGGAGATATAGGCCATGGCCTCCGGGTAGTTCAGCTTCACCCCGCGCGCCAGGCGGCGCTCGGCCACCAGGCCGGCGGTGAAGATCAGCAGCTTGTCTTTCTCGCGTGGACTCAGATCCATCGTGTCACTCCAAGGGGGCGTATGCCGTGCATCGCCTGAATACGTCGTGTTGGTAGGGCGGATGTCGCTTTTTACATCCGCCGTCATCGGGAGCAAACGCTCAGGGGAAACGCTGAAGAAGCCGTCATTCCCGCGTAGGCGGTAATCCAGGACCTGCGAATTTCCTGGGCTCCCGCATTCGCGGGAGTGACGATAACTGGCTTTTTCAGAACATCCTCAGTGCTGTTCAACCCGACCGGTTGTGTTCGTCATGTGCTCCATATGCGCGGCGGCACCGCCTCGCGCCCCAGCAGCGCCGGGCGCAGCAG
>CAMPIF010000553.1 GCA_946886245.1 Ectopseudomonas composti
GTTCTACCCGCTGACCTGGCTGTTCGGCCTGGAGGAGCCGATGCAGGTGGCGCGCGCCATCTCCGCCGGCCTGGCGGAGATGTTCCTGCCGGCGATGCTGCTCAAGGACGCCGACGTGCTGGTGAAGTTCGTCACCGCCATCGTCTCGGTCAGCAGCGTGCTGTTTCTCTCGGCCTCGATTCCCTGCGTGCTGGCCACGCGAATACCGCTGAGCCTGGGCCACCTGCTGCTGATCTGGCTGCAGCGCACCCTGCTCAGCCTGCTGCTGGCCATCCCGCTGGCCTACCTCGCACAATTTCTGGGCTGGCTCTGACCGCCCACCACTGACCCGTTCCCACAGGAGCCCGCAACATGACCAAGTTCCGCGATATCGAAATCCGCGCCCCGCGCGGCAATACGCTCACCGCCAAGAGCTGGCTGACCGAAGCGCCGCTGCGCATGCTGATGAACAACCTCGACCCGGACGTCGCCGAGAACCCCAAGGAGCTGGTGGTGTACGGCGGCATCGGCCGCGCCGCGCGCAACTGGGAGTGCTACGACAAGATCGTCGAGAGCCTGACCAACCTGAATGACGACGAGACCCTGCTGGTGCAATCCGGCAAGCCGGTCGGCGTGTTCAAGACCCATAGCAACGCCCCGCGCGTGCTGATCGCCAACTCCAACCTGGTGCCACACTGGGCGAGCTGGGAGCACTTCAACGAACTCGACGCCAAGGGCCTGGCCATGTACGGCCAGATGACCGCCGGCAGCTGGATCTACATCGGCAGCCAGGGCATCGTCCAGGGCACCTACGAAACCTTCGTCGAAGCCGGTCGCCAGCACTACGCCGGCAACCTCAAAGGCCGCTGGGTGCTGACCGCCGGCCTCGGTGGCATGGGCGGCGCCCAGCCGCTGGCCGCCACCCTGGCTGGTGCCTGCTCGCTGAACATCGAGTGCCAGCAGACCAGCATCGACTTCCGCCTGCGCAGCCGTTACGTCGACGAACAGGCTACTGACCTCGACGACGCCCTGGCGCGCATCGCCAAGTACACCGGCGAAGGCAAGGCCATCTCCATCGCCCTGCTGGGCAACGCCGCCGAAATCCTGCCGGAACTGGTACGCCGTGGCGTGCGCCCGGACATGGTCACCGACCAGACCAGCGCCCACGATCCGCTCAATGGCTACCTGCCGATCGGCTGGAGCTGGGCCGAGTACAAGGATCGTGCAGCCACCGATCCGGCTGGCGTGGTCAAGGCCGCCAAGCAGTCCATGGCCGTGCACGTGCAGGCCATGCTCGACTTCCAGAAGATGGGCGTGCCGACCTTCGACTACGGCAACAACATCCGCCAGATGGCCAAGGAAGAGGGCGTGAGCAATGCCTTCGACTTCCCCGGTTTCGTCCCGGCTTACATCCGCCCGCTGTTCTGCCGTGGCATCGGCCCGTTCCGCTGGGCGGCGCTGTCCGGCAACCCCGAGGACATCTACAAGACCGACGCCAAGGTCAAGGAACTGATCCCCGATGACGCCCACCTGCACCGCTGGCTGGACATGGCCCGCGAGCGCATTTCCTTCCAGGGTCTGCCGGCGCGCATCTGCTGGGTCGGCCTGGGCCAGCGCGCCAAGCTCGGCCTGGCGTTCAACGAGATGGTGCGTTCGGGCGAGCTGAGCGCGCCTATCGTGATCGGCCGCGATCACCTGGACAGCGGCTCGGTATCGAGCCCCAACCGCGAGACCGAAGCGATGCAGGACGGCTCCGATGCCGTGTCCGACTGGCCGCTGCTCAACGCCCTGCTCAACACCGCCAGCGGCGCGACTTGGGTCTCGCTGCACCACGGTGGTGGCGTGGGCATGGGCTTCTCCCAGCATTCGGGTATGGTCATCGTTTGCGATGGCACCGACGAAGCCGCCGCGCGCATCGCCCGCGTGCTGACCAACGACCCGGCCACCGGAGTGATGCGTCACGCCGACGCCGGTTACCAGATCGCCATCGATTGCGCCCGCGAACAGGGCCTGAACCTGCCGATGATCGGCTGAGGAAAGAGATTCCATGAACACCCTGAACCTGAAACCCGGCCAACTGACCCTGGCCGATCTGCGCGCCGCCTACCAGGCGCCCGTGCACCTGACCCTGGACGCCAGCGCCCATAAGGCCATCGACGCCAGCGTCGCCTGCGTCAACCAGATCATCGCCGAGGGCCGCACCGCCTACGGCATCAACACCGGTTTCGGCCTGCTGGCCTCGACCCGCATCGCCAACGACGACCTGGAAAAACTCCAGCGCTCGTTGGTGCTGTCGCATGCCGCCGGCATCGGCCAGCCGCTCGACGATGCCATGGTGCGCCTGATCATGCTGCTGAAGATCAACAGCCTGGCGCGCGGTTTCTCCGGCATCCGCCGCAAGGTGATCGACGCGCTGATCGCCCTGGTCAACGCCGAGGTCTACCCGCACATTCCGTTGAAAGGCTCAGTGGGGGCATCCGGCGACCTGGCGCCTCTGGCACACATGTCGCTGGTGCTGCTTGGCGAAAGCCAGGCGCGCCATAACGGCCAGTGGCTGCCGGCCACCGAGGCGCTGGCCATCGCCGGCCTGGAGCCGATGACCCTCGCCGCCAAGGAGGGCTTGGCCCTGCTCAACGGCACCCAGGTTTCCACGGCGTATGCCCTGCGCGGGCTGTTCGAGGGCGAAGACCTGTATGCCGCCGCCAGTGTCTGCGGTGCGCTCAGCGTCGAGGCGCTGCTGGGCTCGCGCTCGCCTTTCGATGCACGCATTCATGCTGCCCGTGGTCAGCGCGGGCAGATCGACGCGGCGGCGGCGTTCCGTCACCTGCTCGGCGACAGCAGTGAGATCGGCCGCTCCCACGTCGACTGCGACAAGGTGCAGGACCCGTACTCGCTGCGCTGCCAGCCGCAGGTCATGGGCGCCTGCCTGACCCAGCTGCGTCAGGCTGCCGAAGTGCTCGGCGTCGAGGCCAACGCCGTGTCGGACAACCCGCTGGTGTTTGCGGCCGAAGGCGAGGTGATTTCCGGTGGCAACTTCCACGCCGAGCCGGTG
>CAMPIF010000554.1 GCA_946886245.1 Ectopseudomonas composti
TCCTTGAGCTCTGCTACGGGTACGAACGGCATAGTTCCTCCTTGAGGACGCGGGTGTTTTTCTTGTGTGCGTGGAACCGTTGCGGCCTAGATCATCATGGGGCCGGCAGCGGGTCAAGCCTGCCTTGATTGACTGAATGGCACGGCATAGACCGGACAGGTGAGGCAATACAGGGGCCAGTGCCGAGGCATCACGCCTATAATGGCCGGCATGCCCTCAAGATTGCCCGGATACCCCTGCTGTTGGCAGCGGTGCTGGGCATCGTACGTTTCGGAGATTGCCCATGCTGCTTCGCGGCCTTTCCTGGCTGGTGCTTTGCCAGTTGCTCGGTACCGCCCTCAACGTTCTGCTGCTGCCGATGTTGCCTGGCCCGATCATCGGTATGCTGCTGCTATTCGTCTTTCTCATGCTGCGTGGCGAGGTGGGGGAACCGCTGAGCGTCGCGTCCAGCAGCCTGCTCAAGTACCTGCCGCTGATTCTGGTGCCACCGGCCGTGGGCGTGATGGCGTACGCCAGCGACATCGCCGCCGACTTCTGGGCGGTGGTCGGTGCGCTGGTGCTGTCGCTGCTGGTGTCGCTGGCCTTCGCCGGCTGGCTGATGCAGAAACTGATCGAGCGTCAGCAGCGCCGGGAGGACGTATGAGTCCCGATTGGCAGGGCGCCTGGCAGGCGCTGACCCATCACCCGTTGTTCGGCATCGGCATCACCCTGGGCGCCTATCAACTGGCCATGGCCGCCTACGAGCGCACCCGCTGGGTATTCCTGCAGCCGGTGCTGGTATCGATGCTCACGGTGATCGGCATTCTGTTGCTATGCGGCCTGAGTTTCGCCGAGTACCGGGGCAGCGTCGCGGCGCTGACGCTGCTGCTCGGCCCGGCCACCGTGGCCCTGGCGGTGCCGCTGTATCTCAATCTGCGGCGGATTCGCCAGCTGTTCTGGCCGATCATCCTGACCTTGCTGGTCGCCGGCACCTTCGCCACCGTGCTTGGCGCAGGGCTGGCCTGGTTGTTCGGCGCCGAGCGGCTGATGCTGATGAGCATGGCGCCCAAGTCGGTGACTTCGCCTATCGCCATGCTGGTGGCCGATCAGATCGGTGGTATCGCGGCGCTGGCGGCGGTGTTCGTGATGATCACCGGGGTCATCGGCGCCATCGTCGGGCCGTCCATTCTGCGGCTGTGCAGGGTTCATCATCCGGCAGCGCAGGGCATGGCGCTGGGCATCACCGCGCACGCCGTGGGTACGGCGCGAGCGCTGCAGGAGAGCGACGAATGTGGTGCCTTCGCGGCATTGGCGATGAGCCTGATGGGGGTGATTACCGCCGTGCTGTTGCCTCTGGCGATTGCTCTGCTGCTGTGAGAGCCTGCCAAACCCTGGCACCACTGCATTGATAACGGATTGTGAAGCCATGAATCTGCCGCTGTTCCCACTCAATACCGTACTGTTTCCCGGCTGCGTGCTCGACCTGCAGATATTCGAGGCGCGCTATCTGGACATGATCGCCCGCTGCATGAAACAGGGCAGTGGCTTCGGTGTGGTGTGCATCGTCGAGGGCACTGAAGTCGGCGAAGCCGCCAGTAGTTTCTCCGCCATTGGCTGCGAGGCATTGGTGCGCGACTTTCAGCAGCGCACCAATGGTCTGCTGGGTATTCGTGTCGAAGGCGGGCGGCGTTTTCATGTCGAGCGCGCTCAGGTCATGCCTGACCAGTTGACTGTCGCCGAGGTGCAGTGGCTGGAGGAGCAGCCAAACAGCCCGCTGCAGGCCGAGCATGCCGATCTGGCCGCCTTGCATGCTGTGCTGGCCGAGCATCCGCTGGTGGCGGGGCTGGACATGACGGGTGTGGTCGCCGGGCAGCAGCAACTGGCCAATCAGCTGGCCTATCTGCTGCCGCTGGAGCCGGCGCAGAAACTGCAGTTACTTCAGCTCGATGATCCTGCCCTGCGCCTGGAGCAACTGCACGTCATGCTGGAAATGCTTCAGGGCGATGCCTGAGTCGACGTGTCAATACGCATAGCGCAGCAGCGCGGTGGACAGCTGCCAGGTCGCCATGGCGCCCAATACCGCGAGACAGGCCGGCAGGACGATCCACCACAGACGCGCCGGTAGCGCCGGCAGCGTTTCCCGTCGCTGACACAGCGCCAGGCTCAGGCCGCAGACGGCCGAGGCCAGCAGGGCGCCGGCGATGATGTCGCTGGGCCAGTGCACGCCCAGGTAGACCCGCGACAAGGCGATCGCCAGAGCCGGCAGGCACGCCACTACCAGCCAGGCCAGACGCAGGCGTGCCGATTGACCTCGGCCGGCCAGCACTCCCAGCACCAGAAAGAAGGCAAAGGCAGCCGAGCTATGGCCGCTGGGAAAGCTGAAGGTGGTCAGCGGCTCGCTCAGCACGTCGGGGCGCGCCCGGGCGAAGCCATGCTTGAGGGTGGTGTTGCCCAGGGCCGTGATCAGTAGCGTCGAGCCGGCGAACAGCAGGTGACGCCAGCGGCGTGCCAGCAGCAGCAGGATGCACAGCACCGCTGCTGCGACCAGCTGGATATGGAAGTCGCCCAGTCGTGTGATGGTGACGATCCAGCGATCCAGGTGCGCCTGGCGCTGTTCCTGAACCAGCGTCATCAGGCCCTGATCCAGGGCATCGAGGTGCGGCCAGCCGATGATGATGGCTATCAACAGCAACAGGCTGAGGCCGCCGCCCAACAGACTGGCGCGCGGTTTTTCCGCCAGGCTGGCCTGGATGGTCAGCAGCAGGATCACGCCAATACCGGCCAGCAGCACCGCCGCTTCGGTCCAGAAGCCTTCCTCCATCGGCAGACGCAGGGCGGCACCGGTCGCCCAGCCCGGCAACAGGTAAGCCACCGCCCAGCCGGCTGCCGCCACCAGGCTGACCAGAACGAAACGCAGCAGCGGCATGTTCAGCATGCCGGCTACCAGCGGCAGCATGGGGCGCAGCGGGCCGATGAAGCGACCGACCAGCAGGCTGGCCACGCCGTAATGGCGGAAATCGAGCTCGGCGCGCAGGAGCGCCTGCGGGTGG
>CAMPIF010000555.1 GCA_946886245.1 Ectopseudomonas composti
TCCTTGAGCAGCTCGGTAACGCCGGTGAACAGATCATTGAGCTTGGAAAAACCCTTCTTCAACTCCAGACCCAGCTCGGTCAGGTGCTCCGGCACCACGCCGCCGACGAAACGGTGACGCGGGCGCTCGCGGCCCTCCATGTCCTCACCGGCCTTGAAGTCGGCGATCTGCTCGCAGGCGGCGAACATGAACTGCTGCTGGGTCTTCAGCTCGCGCGCCAGTTCCGGCACCTGTTCGATCAGCCGCCCGAGATCGCCCGGCAGCGGGTTCTGCGCCAGCAGCTTGGTCAGGTTCTTGTCGATCTGGGTGAGCCAGTCGGCGGTCGAGCGCAGGCGGGTGAAATGGGCGAAGTGGCCGATGGCCTTGTCCGGCAGGTGATGGCCTTCGTCGAACACATAGATGGTTTCGCGCGGGTCGGGCAGCACCGCGCCGCCGCCGAGCGCCAGGTCGGCCAGCACCATGTCGTGGTTGGTGACGATCACGTCGACCTTGCCCATGCCCTCGCGCGCCTTGTAGAAGGCGCAGTGCTGGAAGTTCGGGCAGTGGCGATTGGTGCACTGGCTGTGATCGGTGGTCAGCTGCGCCCAGCGTACGTCCTCCAGCTCCTCCGGCCAGCTGTCGCGGTCGCCATCCCATTTGTTGCCGGCGAGTTTCTCGATCATCGCGGTGAACAGCTTCTGCCCCTGTTCATCCACATCGATACGAAAGCCTTCCTCCTCGAACAACTGCGCGGTGGCGCTCTGCGCGGCGCCGTCCTGCAGCAGGTGATCGAGTTTGGACAGGCACAGGTAGCGCCCACGCCCCTTGGCCAGGGCGAAGCTGAAATTCAGGCCGCTATTGCGCAACAGATCCGGCAGATCCTTGTGCACGATCTGCTCCTGCAGCGCCACGGTGGCAGTGGCGATCACCAGACGCTTGCCGGCGGCCTTGGCCGTGGGAATGGTGGCCAGGCTGTAGGCCACCGTCTTGCCGGTACCGGTGCCCGCCTCGACCGCCACGACGGCAGGATCACCCAGACGCTTGCCCTCGTCATCGGTCTTGATGGTGCCGAGCACCTTGGCGATCTCGGCGATCATCAGCCGCTGGCCATAGCGCGGCTTGAGCGACTTGGCTTCGAGAAAGCGCGAGTAGGCGCCCTGGATCTGGGACTTGAGTTCGGTACTGAGCATGGATTCTGAAACGAAAAAGGCTGGATAAATTTTCAGTATTCGCGGAGCGGTCGCTATCATAGCGCGGCAATCGATCTGGCGCTGACTCGCGTGCCGTTCGAATGCCGCAAACTGCCAAACGGATAATGTCACGCCGTCAAACGCGTAGATACCGAGCCTGCAGGAGCGACGCCCCACCGCGAATCAGGCCGCGCGAAATCAAGAGACTTCGCCCCGAAGCGGGGCTCCCACGAGAAACTGGTTTAGCAGGCTTATCTGATCGGCATCAGCCAAGCGGCCTTCATGGAGATTCCGCATGACACCCTACGCACCGCTCTACGCACTTCATCTGTTGGCCGCCGTCGTCTGGGTTGGCGGCATGTTTTTCGCCTGGATGATCCTGCGCCCGGCAGCGGTCGAAATACTGGAACCGCCGGCGCGCCTGCGCCTGTGGCTGAGTGTGTTCAGGCGATTTTTCGTCTGGGTCTGGTTGGCGGTAGCGGCCCTGCCACTGAGCGGGCTGGGCATGCTGCACATGAGCTACAGCGGTTTCGACGCCGCGCCGCGCTACGTGCACATCATGATGGGGCTGTATCTGGTGATGCTCGCCCTGTTCCTGCGTATTCAGGCACTGCAGCTGCCACAACTGCGGCGCGCCGTGGAGGCCGAGAACTGGCCTGCAGGCGGCGAAGTGCTGGGGCGGATTCGCAAGGTCGTGGGCAGCAACCTGCTGATCGGCCTGGCGCTGATGACACTGGCCGCCATGCGTCCGTCATTCTGATTGATGCGGCTGCCTTGGTTTGCACATGAAAACGAAGGCAGCGACGGTTATCTAGAAACGAAACACCTGCACGGCACCGCTGCGACCCGCTGCACCTTCGCGCCCGGGCTGACCGGGTTTGCCATCGGCCGCACCCTCCACGCCGTAGAGCAGGCAGCCCTTGGCGGCACCGCCACGGCCGGGGCGCCCCGCCGACCCGGCTGCACCGCCCGCGCCGCCGTCGAGCAACACCTGCATGCGCTCGACCTCGACATGGTGAGGCACTTCAAGGACCACCTTGCCACCTGCTGCGCCTTCATGGCCATCGGTACCGTCCTGGCCATCGTGGCCGGCACTGGCCTGGCCCCAGGTGCAACCACCTGGCTTGCCATGTGCACCATCGAGCCCGGCATAACCCGGCCTGCCTTGCCCACCCCGTACATCCAGGGTCAGCGATTCGAATGTCAGCTTGTGCAGCTTGAGATTGATTTCCCGCCCAGCAGTAGCCGGCCGAGTGTAAGTACCGGCCGCACCTTTGGCGCTGATCCAGGCGCCCGGACCGATATCGGCGTCCTCGACTAGCAGACGCAGCGGCTGATCGCTGGGCGCTACGCCAATACGCGCGTCGCGGCCCATCAGCAACTCGCCAATGCGCAACTCGGTCACCGTGGCCGGGATCATCAGGGTCGCCTGATCCGCCACTTCCAGCCGCTCGAGCTGCAGGCTGCTAGTGGCGACCGGCAGACGCATCAAGGTATTGGACGGCACCTTGACCTGAGTAGCAGCCAACGACGCGCCTGTGAACAAGCAGAGCAACAAAGCGAGACTACGCATGAGCAGCCTCCTCATGCGCTGCAGCCAGGCTCTCGCCCGCCCGCTCGGCCTTCAGCGGATAGAGGTGAAAAATGCCGAACAGCAGGATCTGTACACGATCCAGCCAGGGGCTGGCGCGACCGCACAGCAGACCTGCGAACAGCCACAGCTGTGCCCCATGCAGCAGCGCAAGAAAGGCCCCGAGCAGATAGACGAGTTGCTCGAACGGTGCGCCGAAACGCTTGGCCAGCGCCGCCCCGAATACCAGCCAGAAGGCCAAGGTCAGCGCCTTGCCCACCCCCAACA
>CAMPIF010000556.1 GCA_946886245.1 Ectopseudomonas composti
CAGCACTGGCTGCAGATGGCCGAGCATGGCTTCGATCTTGTCGCCCACGCGCAGGTCCCACGCGAAGCGATGAGTGAGCATGAAAGGCGGCGCTGGGCGGAAACTCTCGAACTGGCGGTGAACCTGGAGCAGGCCGGCGAGTTGATCGAGCGCATGCTCGGCAAGATCCAGAGCGAGAAAACCGCACAACGCCGAGCCTTCTCCGAAATGGGGCTGGAGGAGCTGAGCAGCCTGCATGGGCAACTGACCGCCAACCTGCGCCTGGGACTCAACGTGTTCCTCAGCGCCGATCACGCCAGCGCCAGCCAGCTGCTGCGCGAGAAACGCCGCTTCCGCGCGCAGGAGCGCCGCCTGGCGCATGCCCATATCGGCCGGCTGCAGCGCCAGGTGGTGCAGAGCATCGAGACCAGCTCCCTGCACCTGGAGCTGATCGCCGACATGAAGCGCCTCAACTCGCTGTTCTGCGCCAGCGCCTATGTGGTGCTGGAGGGCCAGGAAACCGGCGCTCTCAGGCTCGAAGGTGGCGAGTGACTCAGTCGGCGCTGGTCACTCGCTCGGGCGCAGCCGGCTCCACGCCGCGCCAGGCATACCAGGCGAAGAACAGCGCCATCAGCAGATAGCCGTGGACGAAGTCCGGCGCGGCGTACCAGGCCAACTTCGGTGCATGCATCAGGCCGACGAAGGCCATGCCGGCCGCCACCAGAGCGAAGACAGTGGCCTGGCGGAACTGACGGTCGATCACCGCCACGCACATGGCGCCGAGCAGAATGGCACTGAACATCGCGCCCTGCCCCAGCGCGCCGATGGCACTGGAAATGCCCTCGACCACCTCGGGCGCGCCCCGATTGAAACGGGTCATCAGGTAGTTGGCGAAGTACGGCAGCATCGCCAGCGCGACCGCTGGGTAATGTCGGGCGTGGTTGCTGTTGAACGCCGTGGCGATCATCGACATGCCGACGAACACCAGAATCGGCGCCACCACCGCCACCGGAATCAGCGCAGCGATGAAGGCGATCAGGCCGAACATGGTCGCCAGGCCGTACACCGCGCCGTTGAGCAGGCTGTAACCGCGCCCCGCGCCCATCCACTTCGAGCCCACGGTGGCGATGTACACGGTGGTCGGGAACACTCCGCCGAACAGCGCACCGAGCGAAGTGCCCAGACCGTCCACCGCCTGGCATTCGCGCACGCTGTAGCTGTCACCGGCGGCGCTCATGGCCTCGACGTTGTTCATGGTCTCGATGGCGTTGTACAGGGTGATCGGCAGGATCACCGTCATCAGCGCCAGCATCGTGGTGAACAACAGGCCCAGGCCTTCGTACCAGGCCAGGTTGGGCAATAGCGGATAGAAACCCAGGTGAGTGAAGGCCTCGCTGAACTTGCCGCTGTCAGCCGCGCCGATCAGGTAGGCCAGCGCCGTACCGATGACGATGGCGAACAATGAGGCCGGCAGGCGAAACGGCATGCTCACCCGCGCCACCAGGCCGACGATGGTGATGGCCAGTACCAGCAGACCGATCACCGGGATTTCCAGGGTCTTGAACAGCATCTCACCGGCGATGAAGGTCAGTGCCACCCCAGCCACCGCGCCGAGCATGGCCGCACGCGGCAGGTGGCGCTGCACCCAGTTGCCGATCAGGCTGATGGCAGCCTCGATCAGACCACTGATGAAGCAGGCAGCCACCGCCACCTTCCAGGCCAGCTCGGCGTCACCGGTGAGGTTCTTCGCCGGCAGCAGCACGCCGAACAGGAAGACGAACATCACCGGCGTGCTGATGCCGTAGGAGAGCGCGGTGACATCGGTGCGGTTCTCCTTGCGCGCCAGGCGCGCGGCGCTCCAGGCGTAGTAGAAGTTGCCGGCCATCACCGCTACCGCAGCCCCCGGCAACACCTGGCCGAACACGATCTCGGCGGGAAAGCCCATGCCCAGCATGCTGATGGCGATGATCACGAAGTTGGCGATGTTGTTCTGGATCAGGGCAAAAAAGGCGGCGGGGACTACCTACTAGTACCAGGGGTAATGCACGCGCGGCGGCGACATGACGGGCTGAGTCCTTGTTGTCTGGATGGTCAGGCCGGCGAGTCTAGCAACCCGCCGCCAGGGCATAAACGAACAAGGCAGCCGAAGCTGCCTTGTTGGAGGTATAGCCTCGTTCTACGTCGCCTGCGCCACCTTGCGGCGGCGCTGCAGCAGCACCACCAGCGCGAACAGCAGGAAGCCGGGAATCCACATCAGCTCCTTCATCCAGCGGTCGGTCGGTGCCCGCACGTTGAGGATCTGCTGGTCGAATTCGAGGCCGGCATCGGCGGCCATGCTGCCGAAGGTGACGCTGTCCACCAGCACCTTGTCGCCCTCCTCATAGTGGTTCAGGCCGAGTTTCTGCAGACGCTCCTGACCCGAGGCGCCATCGGGCACCGGCAGCAGCACGGTGAACTCACGTGGATCACCCACGGCGTCTTCCCCGAGAATACGCAGGCGCAGCGAGCTGCCGTCCTCCACCCCATCGAGTGCCTGAGCCAGTTCCGCAGGCGGCACGTCCCGATAGGGATCGTGCAGCATGTCCATCCAGAAACCGGGGCGGAACAGGGTGAAGGCCACCAGCAGCAGCAATGCGCTTTCATACAAGCGGCTGCGCACCAGGAAGAACCCCTGAGTACCGGCGGCGAATATCAGCATCGCCACCGTTGCCACGATGAAGATGATCACGCCATGCCAGAAGTCGACGTCGATCAGCAGCAGGTCGGTGTTGAAGATGAACATGAACGGCAGGATGCCGGTGCGGATGCTGTAGAAGAACGCCGTCACGCCCGTCTGGATCGGGTCGCTCTTCGCCACCGCGGCCGCCGCGAACGAGGCCAGCCCCACCGGCGGCGTCACGTCCGCCATCAGGCCGAAGTAGAAGACGTGGATCAGCACCACGACGATGTCACGGATCGCCTCGTACTGGAGCGTCATCGGGAAGTTCCCGCCGAGCGCCTTCGGCTTCAGGATGTCGAACGGGCCGTACAGGATCTTCG
>CAMPIF010000557.1 GCA_946886245.1 Ectopseudomonas composti
CTGCGCCATTTCCCGCTGGCCTTGCTGGCGTTGGCGCTGCTGATCATCGCCACCCTGTGGCACGTCGGCATGCGTCATGGCCCGCTGCAGGCACCGGCCAGCCGTGCCCGGCGCCAGCTCGAGGAACACCTGCGTGGCAGCGCCGACTTCCTGCTCCGTCGCAGCGGCCAGCACAGCCTGCTCAAAGGCCTGCAACAGGACATCAATCGCCGCGCACGGCGCCGCCATCCCGGTTTCGAGAAGCTCGCCGTCGCCGAGCAGTGGCAGGTTCTCGGTCGCCTGACCCGCCTGCCCGCCAAGGACATCAGCCAGGCCATGCGCCCATTGCCGCCGCAGCGCCTATCCGCCAGTGACTTCACCCGCCAGGTCGCCCACCTGCAAACCCTCAGGAATGCCCTATGAGCGAGACCCCCGAGAACGATAACCTGCCGGTGCAGGAAACCCCGGCCGCTGCGCCGAGCAACCCGCAAGCGCAGCAACGCCAGCGTGCCAGCCAGTTGGCCCAGGCCCTGCGCGCCGAGTTGCGCAAGGCCGTGATCGGCCAGAGCGCGGTGATCGACGACGTGCTCACCGCACTGATCGCCGGTGGCCACGTGCTGGTCGAAGGTGTACCGGGGCTGGGCAAGACCCTGCTGGTGCGCGCCCTGGCGCGTTGCTTCGGCGGCGAGTTCGCGCGCATCCAGTTCACCCCGGATCTGATGCCCAGCGATGTCACCGGCCATGCCGTGTACGACATGCAGAGCGAGCAGTTCAAACTGCGCAAGGGCCCGGTGTTCACCAACCTGCTGCTGGCCGATGAAATCAACCGCGCACCGGCCAAGACCCAGGCCGCTCTGCTGGAAGTGATGCAGGAGCGCCAGGTGACCCTGGAAGGCCGCGCATTGCCGGTGCAGCTGCCGTTCATGGTGCTGGCAACCATGAACCCGATCGAGCAGGAAGGCACCTACCCGCTGCCGGAAGCCGAGCTGGACCGCTTCATGCTCAAGCTGCGCATGGATTATCCGCAGCAGGATGAAGAGCTGAACATGGTGCGCCAGGTGACCCGTTCGGCCAAGGCCGACATGCTCGAAGTCAGCCCGCTGCGTACCCTGCTGCAGGCCAAGGACGTGCTGGCCCTGCAGAAGATCGCCAGCGATCTGCCACTGGATGAGCAGGTGCTCGATTACGCCGTACGCCTGGCCCGCGCCACGCGCAGTTGGCCGGGCCTGGCCATGGGCGCCGGGCCACGTGCCTCGATCGCCCTGGTGCGTGGCGCCCGTGCTCGCGCGCTGCTGCGCGGCGGTGATTTCGTCCTGCCGGATGACATCAAGAGCTGCGCCCTGGCCGTGCTGCGCCATCGCGTACGCCTGGCGCCGGAACTGGATATCGAAGGCCTGTCGGTGGATCAGGTGCTGCAACAGTTGCTCGATCAGGTGCCGGCACCGCGTCTATGAAACCTTCGCGCCTGCTTCTCGGGTTGCTCGGCGGCCTGTTCGCCGCCGCCGTATTGCTCGGCGCCTTGCCCCTGCTCGGCATGCGCCTGGCAGACAGCCTGCTGCCAGTCGCCTGGGGGCTGTTGCTGGCGTTGCTGCTGATCGCCGCTGTCGATGCCCTGTGGCTGCGGCGCCCGCGCTCGCCGCGCCTGGAGCGCGTATTACCGGGCAACCTGCCGCTCGGCCGCTGGAGCGAGGTACAGCTGATCGCCCATCACGATTTCGCCCAGCACCTGGAAATCGAGGTCTTCGACCATGTGCCAGAAGGCATGGCCTTCGACTTCCTGCCGCAACGCATCACCCTGCAGCCTGGCCAGCAGACGCGGGTCAGCTATCGTCTGAAACCGCTGATCCGCGGCCACTTCCACTTCGCCCTGTGCGAGCTGAAACTGCCCAGCCCGCTGCGCCTGTGGCAGGCCAAGCGTCTGCTGCCGCTGGCTGACGAGAGCCGCGTCTACCCCGATTTCGCGCGTCTCTATGGCGCGCAGCTCAAGGCGGTAGACGACTGGCTGAGTCAGTTGGGCGTGCGTCAGCGCCCGCGTCGCGGCCTGGGCCTGGAGTTTCATCAGCTGCGCGAATTTCGTGATGGCGACACCCTGCGCCAGATCGACTGGAAGGCCACTGCGCGCAAGCGCACACCCATCGCCCGCGAGTACCAGGACGAACGCGACCAGCAGATCGTCTTCCTGCTCGACTGCGGCCGGCGCATGCGCAGCCAGGACGACGAGCTGTCGCACTTCGACCACGCGCTCAACGCCTGCCTGCTGCTCAGTTACGTGGCGCTGCGCCAGGGCGATGCCGTCGGCCTGGCGACCTTTGCCGGCAACCAGTCGCGTTACCTGGCGCCGGTCAAGGGGCCTGCGCAATTGAACGTGCTGCTCAACGCCGTTTACGACCTCGATACCAGCCAGCAGCCGGCCGACTTCAGCGCCGCCGCCGATCTGCTGCTGGCGCGCCAGCGGCGTCGTTCGCTGGTGGTGCTGGTGACCAACCTGCGTGACGAAGACGATCAGGACCTGCTCGCCGCCGTGCGTCGCCTGTCGCGCCAGCATCGCGTGCTGATCGCCAGCCTGCGCGAGGAAGCACTGGATCGTCTGCGTCAAACGCCGGTGGAACAGTTCGATCAGGCCCTGGCCTACTGCGGCACGCTGGACTACCTCAATGCCCGCGCCGACCTGCACGAACGCCTGGCCGCCCACGAAGTGCCGGTGCTCGACGCCCGCCCGGGCGAACTGGGGCCGGAGCTGGTGAGCAGCTACCTGGCCTGGAAGAAGGCCGGCGCGCTCTGAGGTCTGTTGGCGTTTGCGCGCGACCGCGCCGAAAGAGGCAACTGCTGGCGCCTGCGGCTGTCGAAGCCAATGCTGCAAAGGCCCTGGCACCGGCTTTCCCACACAGATGTTGCGTGGTTATGGCCGTGGTCGGGTGCTATGATCCCGAGTCTGCGGCGCAAAGAGTACAAACTCGACGCCGCCTGTAGGCCGCCCGTGATCGGCCTTGCGCATACCGCACACGACCTGAGTAGGAGATAGACCATGGCTTTTGA
>CAMPIF010000558.1 GCA_946886245.1 Ectopseudomonas composti
GGCCGGATCACCGCTGCGCCCGGAATCTATACGTGCATGCCAGGCATTCTTCAGGTACAGCAGCATGATTACCCCGAACTCTGCCGAGACGCCGGCCAGGGCAATGAAGCCCACGCCGGTGGCGACCGAGAGGTTGAAGCCGAACCAGTAGAGCAGCCAGATGCCGCCCGATAGGGCGAAGGGCAGGGTTGCCATGATCAGTAGGGCCTCACCGAAGCGGCTGAAGGTCAGGTAAAGCAGCACGAAGATGATCAACAAGGTCGCCGGTACCACCCAGGCCAGCCGTGCATTGGCGCGCTCCAGGAACTCGAACTGACCGGAGTAGGAGACGGTCATGCCAGCATCGAGTTGTACCTGCTCAGCTACGCGTTGCTGCAACTCGCGCACGGTCGATGCCAGGTCGCGCCCACGTACATCGACATAGACCCAACCGGACAGACGCCCGTTCTCGCTGCGCAGCATTGGCGGCCCTTCGGTCAGACTAACCTGGGCGACGGTGCCCAAGGTGATCTGCTGGCCGGCTTGCGTGAGGATCGGCATACGCCGTAGTGCCTGCGGACTGTCTCGCCACTCCTTGGGATAGCGCAGGTTGATCGGGAAGCGGGCCAGTCCTTCAACCGTCTCACCAATATTGCTGCCGCCGATGGCGCCCGATACCACCGCCTGCACATCGGCGATGCTCAGGCCATAGCGCGCCGCGGCCAGTCGATCGATCTGGATGTCCACGTAACGGCCGCCAGTAAGGCGTTCTGCCAAGGCCGAACTCACCCCAGGCACCTCTTTGGCCACGGCCTCGATATCGCGCGTTATGCGCTCGATGTCGACCAAGGAGGTTCCGGACACTTTCACCCCAATGGGGCTCTTGATCCCCGTCGCCAGCATGTCGATGCGGTTGCGGATGGGCGGCACCCAGATATTGGACAGCCCCGGAACTTTTACCGCGCGATCCAGTTCCTCGATCAGCTTTTCGGGTGTCATCCCCGCGCGCCATTGATCGCGTGGTTTGAACTGCACCGTGGTCTCGAACATTTCCAGCGGTGCTGGATCGGTGGCGGTCTCTGCTCGCCCGGCCTTGCCGAATACCCGTGCCACTTCGGGCACCGTGAGGATCATCCGGTTGGTTTGCTGCAGCAGCTGGGTGGCCTTGCTGGCCGGCAAGCCGGGCAGGGCTGATGGCATGTACAACAGGTCGCCCTCGTCCATCGGCGGTAGAAACTCTCCTCCGAGTCTGCTGAGGGGCCAGAGACTGGACAAAAACACTAGCAAGGCCAGCGCTAGGGTCACCTTAGGCCAAGCCAGCACCCACTCCAGCACCGGCCGGTATGCACCGATCAGCCAACGATTCAAGGGGTTCTGTTGTTCGCTGGGGATATGCCCACGAATCCAATAGCCCATCAGCACCGGTACCAAGGTGATCGAGAGGCCAGCAGCGGCAGCCATGGCATAGGTCTTGGTGAATGCCAGCGGGCCAAACAGGCGACCCTCCTGGGCCTCCAGGGTGAAGACCGGGAGGAAAGACAGGGTGATGATCAAAAGGCTGAAGAACAGCGCCGGCCCGACCTCGGCCGCAGCTTCGCCGATCACCCGCCAGTGCGCCTCGCCCTGAAGCGGTTCACCGGGGTGTCGAGCCTTCCAGGCCTCGATGTGCTTGTGCGCGTTCTCGATCATCACCACGGCGGCATCGACCATGGCGCCGATGGCGATTGCGATCCCGCCGAGCGACATGATGTTGGCATTGACGCCCTGGTAGCGCATGACGATGAAGGCCATCAGGATGCCCAGGGGCAGGGTGATGATCGCGACCAGCGACGAGCGCAGGTGCCAGAGGAAGATCAGGCAAACCAGGGCAACCACCGCGAACTCTTCCAGCAGCTTGTAGCTGAGGTTATCGATGGCGCGGTCGATCAATTGCGAACGGTCATAGGTGGTGACCACCTCGACGCCGGCCGGCAAGCTGCCCTTCAGGCTGTCCAGCTTGGTCTTCACCGCGGCGATGGTATCGCGGGCATTCTTTCCGGAGCGCAAGATGACCACGCCACCTACAACTTCACCCTGGCCATCCAGCTCGGCAATGCCACGACGCATCTCTGGCCCCAACTGAATGGTGGCCACCTGACCCAGCAGCACCGGAACTCCGCTGGCCGAAGCCCGCAGCGGCACATTGCGGAAATCCGCCAGGCTCTCTAGATAGCCTGAAGCCCGGACCATGTACTCGCGCTCTGCCAGCTCCAGGATGGCGCCGCCGGTTTCCTGATTGGCGCTCTTCAGCGCCGCTTCGACCTCCTGCTGAGTTACCCCATAAGCCACCAGCTTCTGGGGATCGAGCAGCACTTGGTATTGCTTGACCATGCCGCCGAGGGTGGCCACTTCGGCTACGTTGGGCAGGCCCTTGAGTTCGTACTTAAGGAACCAGTCCTGCAGTGCCCGCAGCTGGGCAAGATCATGCTGGCCGCTGCGGTCGACCAAGGCGTACTGGTAGATCCAGCCCACGCCGGTGGCATCCGGCCCAAGGGTGGTGGTAACACCCTCGGGCAGGCGTTCCTGCGCCTGGTTGAGGTACTCCAGCACCCGCGAGCGTGCCCAGTAGAGGTCGGTACCTGGATGGCCGTCGTGAGGTGGAAGGTAGGTCATCACACCCTTGCTCATCTGGCACCTCCTCGAGCCTCGGAGAGGGCACGGCGATAGAGCACCACCATCTCATCAAGCAGATCCAGAGCTGAGTAAGCAGCGATGCGTGCGCGCAGATCCGCGGGCTGCAAGCCTTCAGGTTCAGCCAGCTGATCAAGCAGATTGCCGAGCATGACGCCACGTAGTTCAGCGGCAGCTTCAGAGGGTAGGGGAGAGCGTTCGGATTCATGCAGCGGACTACGCTGCAGCGGGAAAGGTACAACGCAGGATTCGAACTCAGCCATGGCGCACCTCCTGATCAGAGGTGGACAGCAAGACCTGAAGCCCAAGGCGGAGCTCTCGGGTAAAAAAGGGGTAGCGCATTTTCCTTATGCTCCTCAGACG
>CAMPIF010000559.1 GCA_946886245.1 Ectopseudomonas composti
TTCATCGCTGAAGTGGCGCGCATTCTACCGCCAGCAGAATGCACGTCAAGCTTATATTTCAATTTTCTCTGGATTCTCTCGAAAAAGGACGCCTGCTCTCTGTAATGCGCCCGCGACAGCGGAGAGACGCATCAGCAGCAGCGCGCCACCGATCAACGCGTAAGCGAGCCACTCCCCCAGATCAGCCCGCACCACCCAGAGCATATGCAGCAAGGCCAGCAGCAGGATGGCGTAAACCAGACGATGCAGCGTCTTCCACTTACGGCCCAGCTTTCTGATACTGAAGCGGTTGGACGTAACGGCCAGCGCCAGCAAGCCAATGAAAGCCAATGCACCCACGATTATGTAGGGCCGTTCGGAAAGATCGCGCAGCACCAGCTCCAGACGCAACCCGGCGATAAACAGGGCATATCCGGATAGATGCAGAGCTACATAGGCAAAGCACCAGAGCCCCAGCTGTCGCCGCACGGCAATCCAGCCTCCCCAGCGAGTCAACTGCTGCAAAGGCGTCATCGCCAGGGTGATCAGCAGAAGGATCAGGGCGCCGAGCCCCAGGTTATCCACCAGCACCTTGCCTGGGTCCGGCCCCAAAAGTCCGAACACGGCACCGTACAGCCAATACAGCGGCGGCACGGATGCAGCCAGGAATACGGCGACGCGCCAGAGCCTGTAGCGCATCAGTAGTCCCTCGCCAGATCCATACCCGCGTAGAGATCGGCGACCTCTTCATAACCATTGAACATCCGGGTATCGATCACATTCGGACTGAACAGGCCACTGGGCAGGCGCCGCTCGGTCGCCTGCGACCAGCGCGGGTGGTCCACCTGCGGATTGACGTTGGCGTAGAAGCCATACTCGTTCGGCGCGATACGCTCCCAGGTGGTCTTGGGCGCCTCATTTACCAGACTGATACGCACGATGGACTTGATGCTCTTGAACCCGTACTTCCACGGGACCACCAGGCGCAGGGGCGCGCCGTTCTGGTTTGGCAGAACACGTCCGTACATGCCGACGGCCATGAAGGCCAACGGATGCATGGCCTCATCCAGCCGCAGCCCCTCGACATAGGGCCAATCGATCAGGGAAAAACCCGAGCGCTGCCCCGGCATGCGCTCAGGATCGACCAGCGTTTCGAAGCGCACATAGCGCGCCGCCGAGGTTGGTTCGACCTGCTTGAGCAGATCAGCCAACGGAAAGCCCAGCCAGGGAATGACCATGGACCAGGCCTCGACGCAGCGCAGCCTGTAGATGCGCTCCTCGAATGCATGTGGCTTGACCAGATCCTCGATGGAATAGCGCCCCGGCTTGCCCACCTCGCCATCGACCATCACCGTCCAGGGCTCGACCTGCAGCTTGCCGGCATTGGCTGCAGGGTCGCCCTTGCCCGTGCCGAACTCATAGAAGTTGTTGTAGTGCGTCGCGTCCTTGAAGGGCGTGATGCTTTCACCCTTGGCAGTGATTGCTTGCCAGCGTGCGCCTGCCAGCTTCTGGTCGAACCACTCCGGCGCCTTCGCCGACTCGACATCGGCATAGACACCTTGAGCGTCAGCACTGGCCAGACCCGGCATAGCAGCCATGGCCGCCAGCGCCAACGAGCCCTGCATCAGCTTGCGACGAGAGAGATAAACCGACTCGGGGGTGACTTCGGACTCGAGGGCCCGAGAGGAAGGAGGAACTCGGATGAGCATAACGACTCCGCGACTACAGTTCGAGAAACGAACTGTAGACCACGGAGCGCAGAAGAAATTACAGCGGCGTCAGACAGATTTACGACGACGCAATTGCAGCAGGTACTGGATCGGGCCGGAAGCCGCATAAGCGAGGAAGATCAGCAACAGGATACGGGGTGGGTCGCTGAACACTACCGCGAACACCAGCACCACGGCCAGAATGGCCACGAAGGGTACACGCCCCTTCAGGTCCAGGTCCTTGAAGCTGTAGTACTTGATGTTACTGACCATCAGACAGCCGGCGGCGGCAACCAGCAGCGCCACGGCGAAGGACATGTTCGAGCCCTTGATGCCGAAGTCGCTGAATGCCCAGACCGTTCCGGCAACGACACCCGCGGCAGCCGGGCTGGCCAGACCGATGAAGTAGCGCTTGTCGACGCTGCCGATCTGCGTATTGAAGCGCGCCAGGCGCAATGCCGCGCCAGCGACATAGATGAAGGCGACCATCCAGCCCACCTTGCCCATGCTACCCAGCGCCCATTCGAATGCGAGCAGAGCCGGCGCAACGCCGAAAGCCACCATGTCCGAGAGCGAATCGTACTCGGCGCCGAATGCACTTTGCGTGTTGGTCAGGCGCGCCACGCGACCGTCCAAACCATCGAGCACCATGGCGACGAACACCGCAGCGGCAGCCACGTAGAAATTGCCGTTCATCGCGTTGATGATGGAGTAGAAACCGGCGAACAGGTTTGCCGTGGTGAACAGATTGGGCAGCAGGTAGATGCCACGGTGACGCACCTTGCGTCCTTCCGCGTCCTGCCCTTCCTCTATGTGCTCGTCGATCGGCAGCAGGCTTTCCAGATTGTCGCCAGCCGGCTTTTGATCCTCGGGACCTTCACTCATGAACAGCACCTTGCAACGGGTTTGACGAATTTCGAACGGGGCGACTGAACTCAGTTCGCCACCCAGCGAGTTGGCTTTATACCAGAAGCCTCGCCACAGAATGAAAAAACGCGGCATATAGCCGCGTTCTTTAGCACATCGCAGACCTTAGTTCTTGGCCTTGTCGACGATCTTGTTGGCAGCGATCCACGGCATCATCGAGCGCAGCTGCTCACCGATGACTTCGATACCATGAGCGGCGTTGTTACGACGCTTGGCAGTCATCGACGGGTAGCCAGTGGCGCCTTCGCTGATGAACATCTTGGCGTACTCGCCGTCCTGGATGCGCTTGAGGGCGTTGCGCATGGCCTGGCGGGATTCGGCGTTGATCACTTCCGGACCGGTCACGTACTCGCCGTACTCGGCGTTGTTGGAGATCGAGTAGTTCATGTTGG
>CAMPIF010000560.1 GCA_946886245.1 Ectopseudomonas composti
GCCTAGCACGTGACGTAGGCCACAGCCGTGCATGCGTCACCAGACAACAGGGCCGATCCATGCTCTGATAAGCCTCCCCTCGCACTCCAAAGGACTGGATCGCCCATGCCTCTGCTCGCCCTGCTGGTCATCGCCTGCCAAGTCACCTGCGGCCTTCACGTGGTTCGCAGTGGCCAGGAACGCTACTGGCTGTACCTGATCATCGCCCTGCCCGGGCTTGGCTGCCTGATCTACTTCCTCGGCATCATGCTGCCGGACCTGCTCGGCAGCCGACGCGGCCGGCAAACGCTCAACCGCCTGCACGACAGCATCGACCCGCAGCGCCATCTGCGCGCCCTGCGCGATGAACTGGATATTCGTGACACCCGCGATACCCGCGTCAACCTGGCCGATGAGCTGCTGCGCATGGGCCAGGCCGAGGAAGCGGCCCAGCACTATCAGGCGGCTCTGCGCGGCATCCACAGCGATGCTCCGGACATTCTCCTCGGCCTGGCCAGGGCACGTTTCGCCCTGGCTGATTTCGCCGGCTGCCAGGCGAGCCTCGATCAACTGATCGCCCACAATCCCGACTTCCGCTCCAGCGACGGCCACCTGCTGTATGCCCGCGCGCTGGAAGGCCAGGGCAACGACCTCAAGGCCGAAGAGGAATACCGCGCCCTCGGCAGCTACAGCGCCAGCCCGGAAGCCAACTACCGCCATGCCCTGCTGCTGCGCCGACTGGGGCGCCAGCACGAGGCCACCGAACTGCTGCAGCAGATCCAGACCCACGCCCGCCGCTCCGCCCGGCACTACCGCACGCTGCACAAGGAGTGGCTGGACCTGAGTCAGAAGGCGCTGCTCGACCTGCAGCGCGACTGAACGGCCGGCTGCCAGGCTACTCCCAGGCCTCGCGCTCACCCTTCCAGGCATGCAACTCGCGCTTCTGCGCCCCCGACCACAGCCAGCCGCCACGTGCACCAACCAGGGTGCTGACCGCATGCTGGCGGCCGAAGCGATTGTGCCGAGCGAGCAGCAGAGCGATATCGCGCAGCACGGCCAGGGTGTTGCTGTTGGACTGGAACAGCGGCGTGAGCAGGCGGCTGGCCTGGCGGTAGTAACGCAGATGATCACGACGGGCATCGCCGTAGCGGGTGAAGATGGCGTTCCAGTCGAGCCCGTGCTGGTGCTCGTCACCGGCATTGCCAAGCGCATCGGCCAGCGCAGCGGCATCGACCAGCGCCATATTGGCGCCCTGCCCCAATTGCGGGCTCATGGCGTGGGCACAATCACCGATGGCCAGGACGCGGCCATCGTTCCAGCGTTGCATGCGCACGTCCGCATAGGCCGCCAGGGTCAGTTGCGCGGGATCATCGATCTGCTGCAGATAGGCCTCTGAAGCCTCGCCAGCGAGGCTGCGCACGCGGGTTTTCCAGGCCTCCAGCCCGCTGCTGCGCCAGCTCTCATGCTCGTTCAGTGGCAGGCTCCAGAACAGGCTGGTCAGCGACTTCTCACGGGCTTGGTGGGTGCAGCCGGTCGGCATCAGCCCGAACATCTCGCGGCAGCCGCGATACCACTGGCGCAACTCGCCAGACTCGGTCGCAGGCGAAGTCGGCAACATGCTCCACAGGGCGCCCCAGGGATAAGGCCGCGACCACTGCCGTACCTGCATCTGCGTGCGCAGGGTCGAACGCGTGCCATCGGCCAGGATCAGTGCGGCGAAGTCTCCCAGGGGTTGCTCATCGCCCGCTTCGCTCTGACGCAGCAAGCGCACATGGCCGCTCGCCTGCTCGAAGCGGCTGACCGCAACGCCGGTTTCCACCTGCACGCCCGCACGCTGCGCAGCATTGAGCAATGCCGTCATCAGCACGCCGCGATGAATACCAAGGCCGAAGCTGCCTGGCTGCCAGTCGTGATAACGGGTATCGAGGATCACCCGCCCCTGGCAGCTGGTGCCATACAGGCGACTGACCGGCGCGCCCAGCGCGGTGCATTCAGCCAGCAGACCAAGACGCTGCAGAATTGCCAGACCGGAAGGCTGCAACAGGATGCCGGCGCCCACCGGCTGCAGACGTTCGACCCGCTCCAACAGGCGCACTGCATAGCCCTGGCGGGCAAGGAATATGGCACTGGCCAGGCCAGCGGTACCCGCACCGACTATCGCGATTGGCAATCCGTTCACAGCTGCTCTCCCTGTTCGATCAAACGATTCTAACCGTTATGCCGCCCGCTTCGCTCGATCCTGAGCGGCTTGCAGACGCGTCGCTTACTCCACTATGGTGGCGCACCCATTGGTACAAGGATCGACCATGCGCTGGAATTTCTGGACAGGCCTCATTACGCTCGCCCTGCTGATGCTCGGCTTCTACCTGCTTAATCCGCTGGGCACGGCCACCCTCGATCCGCGAGCGCGCATCACGGGTTATGTGCCCTACAAGGTGCCAGCAAACTCGATGGCTCCCACCCTGCAGGCGGGCGACCACATCCTCGGTAGCGCCTGGGCCTATGTCGGCAACCAGCCCGCGCGCGGTGACGTGGTGGTCTTCGTAAGCCCGGTGAATGACATCAGTTACGTCAAGCGCATCATCGGTCTTCCTGGCGACCGTCTGGCGATGCACGATCATCGCGTCTACATCAACGGCAAGTTGCTGGACGAGCCTTACCTGCTCCCGGCACCACCAATGGGTATTCAGGTTCAGGACTACGGCAACCTGGCGGAAACGCACATCGCCGATGGCGAGTTATTCATGCTCGGTGACAACCGTCGGAACTCCGCTGACAGTCGCCTCTGGGGCAGCGTGCCGCGAGCCAACCTGATCGGTCGCGTCGAGCGCATCTGGTGGGCACAGGATCCACAGCGAACAGGCAAGGTGCACTGATCGAGTAACTATCCGTGCCCAGCCAGATGCTCAAGGCTTGTCCGCACGAATATCGAAGCCACCCTTGTTCTGGCTGACGATGCGCAGGTGCTGGGTTTCTCCGGTTTTCACCGGCACCGCCACCTCACGCAGCAGGCGGCCC
>CAMPIF010000561.1 GCA_946886245.1 Ectopseudomonas composti
AGCCCGAGTGGTTCAACGTCAAGAAGGTGCCGACGGCGACCTTCCAGAGCACGGAACTGGCCATGACCCAGCACCTGCCAGCAGCAACTGTCGTAACGGCCGATGCGCCCGCCTCCAGCTGCGAACACCGCCTTTTTCACCGGCTCCAGATGGGCTTCCGGCACGTAGAAACACAGTTTGTACATCAAGTTCTCCGCAGATGGGCAACCGAACAACAGACAAGCCATGACGCCAATATGATGTCACTTTGACATGGAGTTGTCTTGAGGTCGCCCGCACAAATCCATACGCAGCATTAAAACGATTCGCTGCTTTCGACTCAGGCGAAGGGCGTGGCGTTCTCAGCGACCGCTGAAAAAGCGCCGCCATTTGTCGGCCAGACCAGAGGCCGGCGGGCTGTGGCTACCGTCGCAGTAGGGCGGGTTTGCGGATCGGCTACAGCGGCATAGCAGCAGACGCTGCTCCCGCTCGGAGCGCAGAATCAGAGACTGCACGCAGCCGGGCGTGCAGTTGGGCATGTCGGGCGAGTGCCCGCAGCGGCATAGGCGATGAGTTTCACCGGGTTTGACCAGGCGAACTTCGGGAAGGATCTGCTGGGAATCATCGGCCATGCTTGGGCCTATGTAGCCCGGATGAAATCCGGGGCGAGGTGCGACGGCGTTTTCCCGGATTGCATCCGGGCTACGGACCCTGCTCCCCTCTCACGTCCTACCGATATCTCCGGCGTTATACCTGCAAGCTCAAGCTGGATCGGAGCGCGACCGCTTTTGCCCTCTCCCGCCCTGCGGGCACCCTCTCCCAATGGGAGAGGGTCATCAGAAGGCCGCTACGCGGCCGCTTTTAGTCCACCCATACTCGGGCGTTGCGGAACATGCGCATCCAGCCGCCATCTTCCTGCCACTCGTCCGGGCGCCAGGAGTTCTGCACGGCGCGGAATACCCGCTCCGGGTGCGGCATCATGATGGTCACACGGCCGTCGCGGCTGGTCAGTCCGGTGATGCCGCGTGGCGAACCGTTGGGGTTGGCCGGGTAGCTCTCGGTGACCTTGCCGTGGTTGTCGACGTAGCGCAGCGCAATGGTGCCGGACAGATCAGCCTCCAGCAGCGCTTCCTCGCTCTCGAACTCGGCATGGCCTTCGCCGTGGGCGATGGCGATCGGCATGCGCGAACCCGCCATGCCCTGCAGGAAGATCGACGCCGACTCCTGAATCTGCACCATGGCCACGCGCGCTTCGAACTGCTCGGAGCGGTTGCGCACGAAGTGCGGCCAGAACTCGGTGCCAGGGATCAGCTCGTGCAGGTTGCTCATCATCTGGCAGCCGTTGCACACCCCGAGGGTGAAGCTGTCACGACGCTCGAAGAAACCCTGGAAGGCATCGCGAGCACGGGCGTTGAACAGCACCGACTTGGCCCAGCCCTCACCGGCGCCGAGCACGTCGCCATAGGAGAAGCCACCGCAGGCAACCAGGCCTTTGAACTCTTCCAGGCTGACGCGACCGGCGAGGATGTCGCTCATGTGCACGTCGATGGCGGAGAAACCGGCGCGGTCGAACGCGGCAGCCATTTCCACCTGGCCGTTGACACCCTGCTCACGCAGGATAGCGACCTGCGGACGCACGCCCTTCTTGATATAAGGCGCAGCGATGTCCTGGTTGACGTCGAAGCCAAGCTTGATCGACAGGCCGGGGTTGTCTTCCTCCAGCAGCAGATCGAACTCCTGATCCGCGCCCTGCGCGTTATCACGCAGACGCTGGATGCGGTAGCTGGTCTCGGCCCACTGACGCTGCAGCAGACGGCGCTCACCAGCGAACACCGGTTCGCCATTGAAGCTGATGCTGACCTCGCCGTTGTTCACGGGCTGACCGATCACGGCCACGCAGTCGTCCAGACCGGCGGCGCTGAACTGCGCCAGCACTTCCGGAGTGGCGTCCTGGCGCACCTGGATCACCGCACCCAGCTCTTCGTTGAACAGCACGGCAGGCAGCTCGGAGCTGTCGTCAGCCAGCGCGTCGAGATTCAGCGACAGACCGCAATGACCGGCGAAAGCCATTTCCAGCACGGGGGTCAGCAGGCCACCGTCGGAACGGTCGTGGTAAGCCAGCAGATGGCCGTCGGCATTGAGGCCCTGAATCACGGCGAAGAAGGCCTTGAGGTCTTCGGCGTCGTCGAGGTCCGGCACCTGCTGGCCGATCTGCGAATAAACCTGCGCCAGGATCGAGGCACCCATACGGTTCTGGCCACGACCGAGGTCGATCAGAATCAGATCGGTCTCGCCCTTGTCCATGCGCAGTTGCGGGGTCAGGGTCTGACGGATGTCCTGCACCGGAGCGAAACCGGTGATCACCAGCGACAACGGCGAGGTCACGCTCTTGTCGACGCCCTCGTCCTGCCAGCGGGTCTTCATGGACATGGAGTCCTTGCCCACCGGAATGGTGATGCCCAGCGCCGGGCACAACTCCATGCCGACAGCCTTGACGGTGTCGTACAGGCGGGCGTCTTCGCCGGGGTGGCCGGCAGCCGCCATCCAGTTGGCCGACAGCTTGATGTCGGACATTTTCTCGATGCGCGCAGCCGCCAGGTTGGTAACGGTCTCACCCACCGCCATGCGGCCGGAAGCCGGCGCGTCGAGCAGCGCCAGCGGCGTGCGCTCACCCATGGCCATGGCTTCACCGGTATAGACGTCGAAGCTGGTGGCGGTGACGGCACAATCGGCCACCGGCACCTGCCACGGGCCGACCATCTGATCACGCGCCACCAGACCGGTGATGGTGCGGTCGCCAATGGTGATCAAAAAACTCTTGCTGGCCACGGCCGGATGATGCAGCACACGACCCAGCGCTTCTTCGATATCGACGCTGGCGGCGCTGAAGTCATCGCCCTGCTCGGCTTCACGGCTGACGCTGCGGTGCATGCGCGGCGGCTTGCCCAGCAGCACTTCCAGCGGCATATCCACCGGGGTGTTGCTGAAGTGGCTGTCGGTCACGGTC
>CAMPIF010000562.1 GCA_946886245.1 Ectopseudomonas composti
CACGGTGCGCTGTTCGATGCGCTTTTCCGGCGTCGGGTTGTGGACGATGCGGTGCACGAAGATGCTCGGGGTGTGCACCTGGTCCGGATCGATCTCGCCGATCTCGACCAGCTTCTCGACTTCCACGATGCAGATCTTGCCTGCGGTGGCCACGTTGGGGTTGAAGTTGCGCGCGGTCTTGCGGAACACCAGGTTGCCCGCCTTGTCGGCCATGTAAGCCTTCACCAGGGACACGTCCGGCACCAGCGACCGCTCCATCACGTAGTGCTCGCCGTCGAATTCGCGGGTTTCCTTGCCGTCGGCGACGATGGTGCCGTAGCCGGTCTTGGTGTAGAAGGCCGGGATGCCCGCGCCGCCGGCGCGCAGCTTCTCGGCCAGCGTGCCTTGCGGGGTGAATTCGAGTTCCAGTTCGCCGGCCAGGAACTGGCGGGCGAATTCCTTGTTCTCGCCCACATAGGACGCGATCATCTTCTTGATCTGACGCGTTTCCAGCAGCTGGCCCAGGCCGAAGCCGTCCACGCCTGCGTTGTTGGAAATTGCGGTGAGGTTCTTCACGCCGGAGTCGCGCAGCGCTTCGATCAGCGCTTCCGGAATGCCGCACAGGCCGAAGCCGCCGACCGCGATGGTCTGGCCGTCTTGAACGATACCGGCCAGGGCCGACTTCGCATCAGGATACACTTTGTTCATACCCGTCCCTTTTATAAATTAAGCCGAACAGCTCTTCTATACTGCAAGAGTAGAATCTCAGCATAAAATAGCCGGCACCGAAGTTCAATACCGTAGAAATACGGCCCAGGCCCCATGAATACTGCAGTCGACCTGCCTCAGACAAACGCATCTTACGCCATCGACTACGAGATGATCTTCCAGCATGCGCCGGTCGGCATGTGCGTCTCGGTCGACCGCGTGATCCAGTCCTGCAACGAAGCCCTGGCCTCGATGTTCGGCTATGCGCGCGGGCAGCTGGACCGGCAATCGTTCAGCGTCCTCTACCCGACCATGGACGAGTTCCTGCGCACCGGCGACCGCATCATCCCGATCATGAATGCCAAAGGCCGCTATTCGGACGAGCGCATCATGCGCCGCGCCAGTGGCGAGCTGTTCTGGTGCCATGTGACGGGGCGGGCGCTCGATCCGGCCCAGCCGCTGGGCGCCGGGGTCTGGACCTTCGAGGACGTCAGCGAGAAGCGCCCGGTGACGGCGGAGCTGACCCCGCGCGAGCGCGAAATCGCGGCGCTATTGGTCGAAGGCAAGACCAGCAAGATCATTGCGCGCGAGACCGACCTGTCGCCGCGCACGGTGGAGATGCACCGGGCCAGCCTGATGCGCAAGTTTTCCGCGTCGACGTCCTCGGAGCTGGTGCACAAGCTGGTGGGGGTCGCGAGGTAGCGGCTGCGGCGAGGAGCCGCGATCAGCCAGGAAGCCTCATTCGACCGCGGGCAACTGTGCCCTCAATACGTCCGGCAGGGGCGCCGACTTCTGCTGCGCGAAATCGACCCACACCACCTTGGCCAGTCCTTCGGCATGCAGGTCCCCGGCCTGGCCATCGGCCCCTACCAGGCGAATCTCGTGCGACACCTCCACGCTCGATCGGCCGGGCGGCGCCACGAAGGTGCGCACCTCGATCTCGCCTGGATAGGTGAGCTGCTTCAGGAAATTCATCGAGGCATTGACGATCACCGGCCCTTCCCCGCGCGGATCGGGCAGGCCGCCCACGCTTTCCAGCCACGCGATCCGGGCCGATTCGATATACCGGAAATAGTTGGTGTTGTTGACGTGACCCATGGCATCCATGTCACCCCAACGGATAGGCATGCGCATCGCATGCACGAACTTCTTACCGCTCATTGCTTCCTTTTGCTGACTGCGTCCGCTACTGCGCCGTCATCCCGTCATCGGCCGTGATGATGGCGCCATTGATAAAATGGGCTTCCTCCGCCGCCAGGAGCAGCAGCAGCCCGTCGAGATCTTCCGGCTTCCCGGGGCGCTTGCGCGGCAATGCGTCGATCAGTTTGCGGCCCTGTTCGGTATCGAAATAATCCTCGTTCATTTCGGTCGAGATGTAGCCGGGACAGATCGCATTCACATTGATCCCGTACTTGCCCCACTCGACCGCCATCGCCTTGGTCATCTGCACCACCGCGGCCTTGCTCATGCAGTACACGCCGATTTGCGGCAGTACGCGCAGACCCGCCACCGAAGCGATGTTGACGATCCGGTGCTGCTTGCGCGGGTCGCCCTTGGCGCGCGCGATCATGCGCTTGGCGGTCTGCTGGGCGACAAAGAAGGCGCCGCGCAGGTTGGTGTCCATGATGTAGGCGTAGTCCTCCTCGCTCACCTCCAGCAGCTTCTGGGTCGCCGACACCCCGGAATTGTTCACCAGGATGTCGATCGGCCCGGCCTCGGTCTCGGCGTGCGCGATCGCGGCCTTGATGCTGTCCAGGTCGGTGACGTCGAGGCGCACCACGTGGGCCGCCCCGCCGTCGGCCTCGATTTCGGCCCGCAACTCCTTGAGCCGCTCGACCCGGCGCGAGGCCAGCACCACCTGCGCGCCCGCCCCCGCCAGCGCTTTCGCGAAGCGCGCGCCCAGGCCGCTGGAAGCGCCGGTCACCATTGCAATCTTGCCTTCGAAATTGACTTCAATCCCCACGGATGGCTCTCCCGGCGCACTGCGCATGACCTTGTTTCGAAGCCATCATCATTACACAAAACATCAGTATTAGATTGCCGCATCTAATATTGCCTTTAAAATGGCGGCCGGAGTTGCAATCGGCAGAAAAAAACCGCACACTCGTGCTTATTTTACAGATCTTATAAAAACCATGACAGAGCCAATCAATATTCTCGAACAATACGGACCGCGTGAAGCGATGGAGTACGACGTGGTCATCGTCGGCGGCGGCCCGGCAGGCCTGTCCGCGGCGATCCGGCTCAAGCAGCTGGCCGCGGAAAAAGGCCAGGAAGTGTCGGTCTGCGTATTGGAA
>CAMPIF010000563.1 GCA_946886245.1 Ectopseudomonas composti
TTCCGCTTCAGGGAATTCGTAGGCGCAGGCGATACCGATGCAACCGGTGCCGGTGCACAGGTCGAGAAGGCGCGCCGGCTCGGTCGGCAGCCAGGGGGCGAAGTGACGGTCGATCAGCTCGGCGATCGGCGAACGCGGCACCAGCACACGCTCATCGACGACGAAAGGCAAACCGCAGAACCAGGCCTCACCGAGCAGGTAGGCGGTGGGGACGCGCTCTTCGATGCGGCGCTCGAGCAGCGCCTGCAGATGAGCGTGCTCGTCGTCTTCCAGGCGGCAATCGAGGTAGGCGTCGGAAATTTCCCAAGGCAGGTGCAGCGCACCGAGCACCAGTTGGCGCGCTTCATCCCAGGCGTTGTCGGTGCCATGGCCGAAGAACAGTTGCTCGGCCTGAAAGCGGCTGACGGCCCAACGGATGTAATCACGCAGGGTGCGTAAACGGGTAGTGAGAGCAGTCACGGGCGGCCTCCGGGTGAAAAGTGCGGAAGTTTAGCCCAGTGCGGGTGGCTAGCGCATGAATGGCGGATCAACCAGTGTTCAGGAGCGCTCGCGCTTCTTGCGCAAAGCCTGGTCATCAGGACGACGCAGCTCGCGCAGCACCGCGATGGCCACGGCGATGGAGAACAAAAGCCAGAAATGCGGGGAAAACTGCGACAAAAGTGACATAGCAACTCCTTTTGCGTACGACCCTGACTCCTTCAGGGCAGTTCCGATTCTGCTCCGGCAAAATGCACCGAGCAAGCCTTGGCGCAGATAGAGGTTCACAGAGCGCTCTGGCAAGCGGACAATGGCACATCATCACCATCAGCCAGGAGCCCGAGATGTCCCATCCGCAAACCATGTTCCAGCTCACCGGTCGTGGCCACGCGCCGGCCAGCCTGAACAATGCGACCCTGCTGATCATCGATGCCCAGGAAGAATACCGCAGCGGCGTACTCGCGCTGCCGGGCCTGGACCCCGCGCTGGCAGAGATCGCCAGCCTGTTGGCAGCAGCGCGCAGTGCCGGTGCCGACATCGTTCACGTCAAACACCTCGGCATTCCCGGCGGCCTGCTCGACCCCAGCGGTCCGCGCGGTCGTCACCTGCCGGAAGCGGCCCCGCTGGCTGGCGAGATCGTCGTGGAGAAACGCCTGCCCAACGCTTTTGCCGGCACCGAGCTGCATGATCGCCTGCAAGCGCTCGGCCATCTCGATCTGATCGTCTGCGGCTTCATGACCCATTCCAGCGTCAGCACCACCGTGCGCGCCGCCAAGGACTATGGATATCGCTGTACCCTGGTCGATGCCGCCTGCGCCACTCGCGACCTGCCCGCACCGGATGGCAGCGTGATAGCCGCCGCCGAGGTGCACCGCATCGAGATGATCGCCTTGGGCGACAACTTCGCCACCCTGGTGCCACACGCCAAATCGCTGGTGTGAAGCCTGTAGCAGTTATCGCCAACGCTGCGGAACCCGGACGCGACCAGTCGGTCGTAGCAGCGATAAGCCAAAGGAAATCGGAATGAAGCTGTCCGACGATTTCGATGCACGCCGCTTGCGCCCACGCCAGCCGAGAAACTGGCGCCTGCGTATCGGAGCCGGCCTGGGCGCCCTGCTCGCCACTTTCGGCATTCTCTTGTCGATGGCGGGCATCGCCTCACTCGCAGGCCGCGCGCCCGTGCTGGGTACGCTCAACGACTCCACCGGCGAGGCCATCGTTCTGCTACTGCTCGGCCTGTTCCTGTTGTGGGCCGGCATCGCATTCTGGCGTCGCTGCCGCAGACGCCTGCGTCGCCCCAGCGACCTGAGCCTGTCGCCATCACTGATGAAAAAGCGCGACTGATCGCCTGAAAACACAGCGCCCACAACTGTAGGAGCTGGCTTGCCAGCGATACTTTGCGCTGACAGGATCAGTGATCGCCAGCACGCTGGCTCCCATGAATTGGTCTTTCTACGCTTACAGCGCCCGGCATTTGGGTAAAATGCCCGCCTGTTTCGCGGAGCCACCGATGCAAGACGACGACTTTTCCCTGTTCCAGGCCGAGCTGCGCGGCGTCAAGCCGATCAAGCACGACCGCGCCGACACCGGCAAACCCAAAGCTGACCGTACACGGTTCAACACCCTGCGCCAGGCTGCGACCATCAGCCAGGGCGAGACCAAGGTGGACGGGCTGTCAGACCAGTTCGTCATCGACGTCGGCGCCGAAGACCCGTTGTATTGGGCCGGCAACGGCGTGCAGGACGGTCAGATGCGCAAGCTCAAGCTGGGCCAGATCCCCTTCGACGGCAGCCTCGACCTGCACGGCATGAGCGTCGAGAAGGCGCGCGATACGCTGTGGGAGTTTCTCGCCGAAGCCACCAAGCTGGAGATTCGCTGCGTGCGCGTCACTCACGGCAAGGCAGTGCGCATGGACGGACGCAAACCGATGATCAAGAGCCATGTGAACACCTGGCTGCGCCAGCATCCGCAGGTGCTGGGTTTCAGCTCCTGCCTGGCCAAACACGGCGGCACCGGCGCGGTGTACATCATCCTCAAGCGCACCATGATGGATGGTCGCGACGAGTAATGAGATAACCGCATTAGCGCCTGGCACTCTTGTCAGGCCCTTGTCGGCGCCCTACCCTGCGCCCATTCGATACCCAACAGGATTTTCCATGTCCCTGGAACAACAGTACACCGCGATCCTCGGCCAGCTTGGCGAGGACGTTACCCGCGAAGGCCTGCTGGACACGCCCAAGCGCGCCGCCAAAGCCATGCAGTACCTCTGCCGTGGCTACCAGCAGACGCTGGAAGAAGTCACCAACGGCGCACTGTTCAGCTCCGACAACAGCGAAATGGTGCTGGTCAAGAACATCGAGTTGTACTCGCTGTGCGAGCATCACCTGCTGCCGTTCATCGGCAAGGCTCATGTCGCCTACATTCCCAACGGCAAGGTGCTCGGCCTGTCCAAGGTGGCGCGCATCGTCGACATGTACGCGCGGCGCCTGCAGATCCAGG
>CAMPIF010000564.1 GCA_946886245.1 Ectopseudomonas composti
TTGTGCGGGGTCAGGACTTCGGTTTTTGGATTGCTCATAGCGGTTACCTGTTGGTGGGGCGGTAGACGATGCACGCATCCCGCCGGTCGTTGCCGTCGGGTAGGCGAAAGGACTATTGCAGAGCGGTCGTCGCCTGGATTGGATGTAACTGCGGTTCTGGTATCGGGCTGTGCTGAGCTTTCCCGACCGGCACACCGCAAGGGGGCTGCTAGAGTGAGTGCAGGGACTGCCAGGGGGTATGCATGACAGGGAATAGCCGGAAACTGGGCCTGGGATCGTTGACCGCGCTGGTGGTGGGCTCGATGGTCGGCGGCGGGATCTTCTCGCTGCCGCAGAACATCGCTGCGCGGGCCGATGTCGGCGCGGTGCTGATCGGCTGGGGCATCACCGCTGTGGGCATGCTGGCGCTGGCTTTCGTGTTCCAGAACCTGGCCAACCGCAAACCGCAGCTCGATGGCGGGGTTTACGTCTATGCCAAGACCGGCCTCGGCGACTACATGGGTTTTTCCTCGGCCTGGGGCTACTGGATCAGCGCCTGGCTGGGCAATGTCGGTTACTTCGTCCTGCTGTTCTCCACCCTGGGTTATTTCTTCCCGGCCTTCGGCCAGGGCAATACGCCGCTGGCCATCGCCTGCGCCTCGGTGTTGCTGTGGTGCGTGCATGCCCTGGTGCTGCGCGGTATCAGGGAAGCGGCGCTGATCAATCTGGTGACCACGGTCGCCAAACTGGTGCCGATCCTGCTGTTCATCGTCATCGTTGGCCTGGCCTTCGACCGCGAGATCTTCACTCGCGACATCTGGGGCCGCAGCAATGCGCAATTCGGCAGCGTGCTGGAGCAGGTGCGCAACATGATGCTGGTGACCGTGTTCGTGTTCATCGGCATCGAGGGCGCCAGCGTCTATTCATCGCGCGCCGAGCGCCGCCGCGATGTGGGCAAGGCCACGGTGGTCGGTTTTCTCGGCGTGCTGGCGCTGCTGATGCTGGTCAATCTGCTGTCGCTGGGGGTGATGGCTCAGCCCGAGCTGGCGGCGCTGCAGAGCCCGTCGATGGCCGGGGTGCTGGAGCATGTGGTGGGGCGCTGGGGCGCGGTGCTGATCAGCATCGGCCTGGCGATATCGCTGCTCGGTGCGCTGCTGTCCTGGGCGCTGCTGTGCGCCGAGATTCTCTTCATCTGCGCCAGGGACGGCACCATGCCGGCCTTTCTGCGCGGGGAAAATGCCAACCAGGTGCCGGTCAACGCGCTGTGGCTGACCAACGGCATGATCCAGCTGTTTCTACTGATCACCCTGTTTTCCCAGGGCACCTATCTGTCGCTGATTTACCTGGCGTCATCGATGATCCTGGTGCCCTACCTGTGGTCGGCGGTCTATGCGCTGCTGCTGGCGCTGCGCGGCGAAACCTACGAAGGCCAGGCCGGGGTGCGCCGCAAGGACCTGGCCATCGGCCTGCTGGCAGTGGGCTACGCGATCTGGCTGCTGTATGCCGGCGGGGTCAAGTACCTGCTGCTGTCGGCGCTGCTCTACGCGCCGGGGGCGCTGCTGTTTCGCCAGGCCAAACGCGAGCAGGGGCAAGTGCTGTTCACCCGCTACGAATGGCCGATCTTCGCCGCCGTGTTGCTGACTGCCGTGCTGGCCGGCTTTGGCCTGTATGCCGGTCACCTGTCGCTGTAGGACTGGACAAAGCGACCAGCGCGCGGATAATCCGGCCCATCGCCCTCTGACTCTGGCCTCGCGATCCCATGCGCAAAAATCTGCGTACCGCCCTGATCTGGATACTGATGCTGGCCCTGCCGGCACAGGCCATGGCGGCGCTCGGCATGCAATTGTGCGAGCAGGTGCATCGCAGCGGCGCTCTGCAGATCAGCGCCAGTCAGCACGGCGAGCATGGCATGCGACATGACATGGCGGCCGACAGCGCGCATGGCGCACATCAGGACGCCGTCCCGCTGGCCAGCAGCGATGTTCCCGCCGATGGCAGCCTGTGCACCCTGTGCGCCTTCTGCGTCGGTGTTGCCGCGCCCAGCCAGCCGTTTCTGAACGACTCTGCCCTGCAAACCGTCGAGCCGGCTGCAACCTGGCCCGAGCGCCTTATCGTCGGCGTGGCCGACACACCTGAACGCCCCCCGCGTCGTTCTCTCGCCTGAGCCCTCTAGGTAGCGCCGTTCTGCGGCGCCTTTAGCTCACGCGGCCGTCTGGCCGCCGTACGCGAGAACACATCATGAATCTGCATTCTCTTGCCGGATGGCTGCTGGGCTCAGTCGCCCTGGCGCTGCCTGGCATCCTGCCAGCCGCCCAGCCCGACCCGCTGGACGCCAACGCCGTCGTGCCGGCGCAGGATTACCGTTCACCCCTCGAAGACTACCGCGCCCAGGCTGACGAGCCGTTGCAGGACTGGCGCGCGGCCAACGACCTGGTCGGCCGTATCGGCGGCTGGCGCACCTACAGCATGGAAGGCTGGGAGCAGCTGGACGAGCAGGGTAGCGAGCCAGCCGAGGGAGGTGGCCATGCCCACCATTAAACCCCTGGTGCTGCTCTACGCTGCGTTGTTGGCCGGCTGCGCCGGCTTCAGCCAGGACGGCGGCTTCGATCCGGTGCAACAAAGCGCTGAGCGCCAACTGGACAAGCAGCTGCTGTGGGCCCGCGACGAGGCCGGGCGCGGGCAGATCGATGCGCGGGTGATCGAGCTGCTGGCCGAACCTCTGAGCCTGGACGCTGCTGTACAGCTCGCGCTGCTCAATAATCGCGGCCTGCAGGCGTCCTTCGACGAACTGGGCATCGGCGAGGCCGAGCGCGTACAGGCCGGGCGCCTGCCCAACCCCGGTTTCTCCTACGGCCGCCTGGAAAAGGGCAGCGAGGTCGAATACGAGCGCGGTCTGCACCTGAACCTGGCGCGGTTGATCGCCCTGCCGTTGACCTCGCGTCTGGAAGGCCGGCGCTTCGAGCACCTGCAGCGGCAGACCAG
>CAMPIF010000565.1 GCA_946886245.1 Ectopseudomonas composti
CCGTCGCCGCCAAGCCCAAGCCTGCTGCAGCGCCACAGCCCAAGCCGGCAGAGCCCGAGTCGAAACTGGTGTTGGATCTGAGCGTGCCGCAGGAGCTGTTCGAGCAGGCGCTGGAAAGTGAAACGCGTGAGGATCTCTCACCAGTGCTGCCACCGCTGTTTGGCGAGAAACCCGAAGTCCAAAGCCCGTTCCAGATCAGTGGCCGGCTGATCAGCAACGAACGGGTCGACGACTACTGGGACTCCATCGAAGGCGCTGAGCTGCAGTTCGAGTTCAAGCAGTAAGTCGAGCCGACTCGACTGCCGTACCTGGCGGTCATGAATGAACGGGATTGCGGGTTGGCGCAAGTCCGCGTGGGGGCTGTGCCGTTATGATCGCGGCCTGCACACTGAATCACTGGCAAAGGAGTGCCGAATGTCTGCCAATACCGATGAGTACGACAGCCCTGCGGCGTTGACAATTGTCGCCGCCTTGGCGAGCTTTGGCGTTCCGCTTGCTCTGGGGATTCTCCTGCAATGGCAGCAGGTACTGGGTCTGATTCAGGCGGCGATCATAGCTTTGGGTGTCGTTGCCATTACGGGTCATCGCGGACTCTACAAGCACTTTCCGCTACCGCTGATGAGCCTGATTCTGGGCTTCAGTTTTAATCTTTGGGGAGAGGTTTCTGGTGTCCTCGGCTTTTTCGTCGGGCTGTTCGTTCTGCTGTTTAGCGGTGTGCATCTTTTTTTCTGGATGCAGTTTCTGGGCCTCACCAGCAAAGACTTCAGATACCGTCACACCCTGTCATCTCATGGCAGAAAAGTAGATTGGGAGCCGACTTCCCGTTCGGATTACCTGCCCCAATATGGCACCGCCTGGCTGGCCAGAACCATAGCTGGCTTTGCCTGGGCCATTGATGGGCGGGTGAGTGAGCAGCTTCAGGCTGGAGTCGATCAGTGGTCGCGCCCCATCGCCCGAGCAACGGCTGCTTCACCTGCGCCAACCGAGCCGCCTGTCGTTGTCAGCACGCCGACGCCTGGGCACCGTTGCCAAGGCCAGATCGACGACAGCGGCCACTTGATCTTCAATGCGCCGCGGGGCAGTCACATGCTTCGTGGCGAGCCGTTCAGCGCAGTGGACGGCCAAGGCGCGCCAGGTTTTGGTCTCTGGTTGGATGACCAGCCCACCGGACTGTTGCTCGAACAGGGTGCCTCGGTGTTGTGGAGCGATGACGGTCAGTCGCTAGTCTGTTTCGCGCGTGCCGAGAGCCAGTCCGTAGAAGAAACCACCTCCTGGCTTTGGCGATCAGCCTCCGGCTGGCGCCCGCTGGAAGAGCCCTGGCAGTCGCTCGTCGACGAGCCCTTGCTGGAGTGGGGCGCACCCGTGCGCCTGGAGGGCGGGCGTCTCTTTTACGATGCACTGATGCATGGGCCGCAAGCTGAGCGATCTGTGAGTCTGACACTGTGCAGCGAGTTGGAAGGGGCGCGGGCTGGCACTGTATCGCTGCAGCCAGCGTCGATGTCGGACGACGCGCAACCCTGCCTGACCCTGCTGCGCAAGAGCCGTGATGGCCGCCGCCATGCCTTTGCCTGCCATATCGGTGCCTGGCAGTTGCCGGGGCTGTGGTGTCTCGATCACCGCATTTCCGACTGCGGGCGCTATCTGGCCTTGGTCGCTTTTGCCGAGGCGCCCGCCATTCCTCATCAACTGGTCGTGGCTGATGTGCTGGCGCGTCGCCTGCTGAGGCTCGATGAGCCGCTGCTGATCGCCAGGCTAGAGGCGTTCGAGGACGGTGTCATTCGTCTGCAGCAGATAGTCGGCAGGCGGGCCAGTGCCATGGGTACCGGCCCCTTGCCGCATCTCGAGGCGCTGGCGCCGGCGGCGGAGCAGGCCGATGCCTTCGTTGCGCTTGGCCGCTTGCATCATCGCATCACGCAGATTGCGGTCGATCCCTGGTCGTTGCGTTTGTTGCCCAACTGGCGTCTGCAATGGCGCCCTGTGCCTGCCAGTGCTCAGGGTGATTACCTGCTCGCTGCGCCTGGCGCAGGGGATGCTGCCTGGCTGTTCGGACTCGACAGCTACGTGCGCGAAGGCAATGCGCTGCCAGGCGGGGCGTGCGTCCTGACCGCCTCCGGTTGCGGCGTGGCGGATCTCGCCCCCTCGATGGTCTGGTCGGCGGACGGCCGTTATCTGGCGTTGAGTCGTCGAGTGATCGGCGAAGAGACCGTACAGTGGCACCTGCTGCTGCTGGATACTCAGGATCACACGCTGCGCCACGCCCCCCAGCCTATGGCTGCGATGCCATGCTTCGAGGCGTTCGATGCTGCCGGCCTGCATGTCAGTGGTGTCGAGCAACAGGTGCAGTTGGTCGCGATGGAGACACTGCTGGCGTTACCCCGACAGATGCTGATTCGCACTGGTGATATCTGGTTGCTTGCCGAACAGCTGAGCGATGCCGTGCACTGGCATCGCCTGGACAGCAGGCATTTACAGAGCTGGCGGTCTCCTGCTGGCGAGACTTGTCGGGCGTAGGTTGCGCTCAGAAGCGATAGACCTGCCGTGCGATGGCCGCATGCAGCTCATCATCCAGCGGCTCGAAGCTCGTCGAACTCGGCAGGCGTACAAACAGCGGGCCGTCGACCTGGCGCGGATCGTAGCCGGCCTGTTTCAGATCCGCTTTCTTGTACTTGAAGGTGCCGGTGGTCTCCACTTCGCCGAGCAAACGCACGAACAGTGGCGCCGCGTAGGCTGGCAATTGTGCGTCGAGGTGGGCGCCCAGCGCCGCACCATCGAGCTCAAAGCCTTGTGCCAGGCGCAGCGCTGCCATGCCGCAGCGGCCGTTGGTGCCGGGAATCTCCACGCCGTAAACCACTGCATCCTCCACGCCTGGGAAAGCGCCGAGCACGTTCTCCACCTCGGTCGTTGAAACGTTTTCGCCCTTCCAGCGGA
>CAMPIF010000566.1 GCA_946886245.1 Ectopseudomonas composti
CTCTGGCGCGGGTCCGCCCGTCACATCGCAGGCGATGACGAAATCGCCGTTTCCCACAAGCTGGCGATAGGGCAGGGGGTCGGTCGCGCCCCCATCGACGAGGATGACGCCCTCGATCTCGATGGGCCGGATCAGGCCCGGAATCGCCATCGAGGCGGCGACCGCGGGCGCGAGAGGCCCCTGCGAGAAGCGCCGGGCGCGGCGGCCGAAGAAATCCGTCGCGACCGCGGTGAAGGGGATGGCGAGGTTTTCGATGTCCACCTCGCCAACGATTTCCTGAATGCGCCCGAATACCCGCTCGCCACGGATGGCGCCGAGGCGGAAGCTGACATCGAGCAGGCGCAACACGTCGAGATAATCCAGACTTTCCGTCCATTCGCGGTATTCGCGCAGCTTGCCTGCGGCAAAGATGCCGCCGACCACAGCGCCCATCGAGCAGCCGGCGATGCAGCCGATTTCGTAACCGCGCTCCTGCAATTCCTCGATCACACCGATGTGCGCATAGCCGCGCGCACCTCCCGAGCCCAGCACCAGCGCCACTTTCTTGCTCATTGACGAATTCCCCCAGTGAAGCTTCGACCTTACTCGTGCAATCGAGCTGAGCCAAGGCAGTCTTTGCTAGAATCCGCCGCCAGTTATCGCGGTGAGAGAAAAACCATGAGCGACCCCATTCGTTTGACCCAGTACAGCCACGGCGCCGGCTGCGGCTGCAAGATTTCGCCGAAGGTGCTCGAGGTGATTCTCGCCGGCAGCGGCGCGCAGAATCTCGACCCCAGACTCTGGGTCGGCAACGCCTCGCGCGATGACGCAGCGGTGTATGCCATCGATGAAGAGCGCGGCGTGGTCTCCACCACCGACTTCTTCATGCCGATCGTCGACGACCCTTACGATTTCGGGCGTATCGCCGCGACCAACGCCATCAGCGACATCTACGCCATGGGCGGTGATCCGTTGATGGCCATCGCCATCCTTGGCTGGCCGGTCAACGTGCTGGCCCCAGAAATTGCCCGAGAGGTGATTCGCGGTGGCCGCACCGTGTGCGATGAAGCCGGTATCCCGCTGGCGGGCGGTCACTCGATCGATGCGCCGGAGCCGATTTTCGGCCTGGCCGTGACCGGTCTGGTGGCCAAAACCAACATGAAGCGCAACGACACCGCCACGGCGGGTTGCCAGCTGTACCTGACCAAGCCCCTTGGCATCGGCATCCTCACCACGGCAGAGAAGAAGGCCAAGCTGCGTGATACGGACATCGGTCTGGCGCGTGACTGGATGTGCACCCTGAACAAGCCGGGCAGCCGCTTCGGCAAGCTTGCCGGCGTGCGCGCGATGACCGACGTCACCGGCTTCGGCCTGCTTGGCCACCTGGTGGAAATGGCCGATGGCAGCGGCCTGAGTGCTCGCGTCGAGTTCGCCAGGGTGCCGCGTCTGCAGAGTGTCGAGCACTATCTTGAACAAGGCTGCATACCGGGTGGCACCTTGCGCAATTTCGACAGTTACGCTGACAAGATCGCGCCGCTGCCCGAGCTGGCCAAGCTGCTGCTGTGTGATCCTCAGACCAGCGGTGGCCTGCTGATTGCCGTGGCACCGGAAGGTGAGGCCGAGTTCCTCGCCGTGGCCGCCGAATTGGGGCTGAATCTGGCGCCCATCGGTGAGATGGTCGAGCGACAGCGTTACGCGGTCGAGGTGCTCTGATGCGCGACAACTGCACCGACTACCGCGATCTGTTCCTGCATGACCGGGCGATGATGGATACCCGTGCACCGGTCGAGTTCCATAAAGGCGCCTTCCCCGGCGTGATCAATCTTCCGCTGATGACCGATCTCGAGCGACAGAAGGTCGGCACTTGCTACAAGCAGCAAGGTCAGCAGGCGGCCATCGAACTGGGCCATCAACTGGTCAGCGGCCATACCAAGGCCGAGCGTATCGAGGCCTGGGCCGCCTTTGCCAAGGCCAATCCTGACGGTTACCTGTACTGCTTTCGCGGTGGCCTGCGTTCGCAGATCGTCCAGCAATGGCTGAAAAGCGAGGCGGGCATCGACTACCCGCGCGTGGTCGGTGGCTACAAGGCCATGCGCACCTTCCTGCTGCAGACCACCGAGGAGGCCGTGCAAGCGTGCGATTTCGTGCTGGTGGGCGGGATGACCGGCACCGGCAAGACCGAGGTGATCAGCCAGTTGAGCAACAGCCTGGACCTGGAAGCGCACGCCAATCACCGAGGCTCCAGCTTCGGCAAGCGCGCCACTGGCCAGCCCGAGCAGATCGATTTCGAGAATGCCCTGGCCATCGATCTGCTCAAGCGCCGTGCCGCGGGGCTGCAGCAGTTCGTGCTGGAAGACGAGTCGCGTCTGATCGGCCGCTGTTCATTGCCATTGCCGCTGTATCAGGCGATGCAGCATCATCCTCTGGTGTGGTTGGAGGACAGCCTGGCCAATCGCGTGGAGCGTATTCTGCAGGCCTACGTGGTCGAGTTGTGTGCCGAGTTCGTTGCAGCCCAGGGGGCCGAGGAGGGCTTCACCGCGTTCGCCGCACGCTTGCGCGAGAGCCTGGCCAATATCACCCGTCGCCTGGGTGGCGAGCGCTATCAGCGCCTGGCAACTATCATGGAGCAGGCGCTGCAGGAGCAGCAGGTCGATGGCCAGGTGGATACCCATCGCGGCTGGATCGAAGCCTTGCTGGTCGAGTACTACGATCCCATGTACGTGTTCCAGCGCGAGAGCAAATCCGGGCGAATTGAGTTCGCCGGGGAGCAGCAGGCTGTGGTGCAATACCTGCGTAAGCGAAACGGCGGGTGAGGCGGGCACTTTCCTTCTGCCGTAGCGTCATACACTGGGCCTAGCGGGGCGTTGAAAACTACCTGCGTTGCCAATGCTGCGTTAAAAACAGGCTCACAGTCGCAGACTGAACGCGCTTTAGCGCGGCCC